>JAYUTS010000137.1:0-20317 GCA_043754995.1 Chitinophagaceae bacterium | reverse complement strand
TTCTGATGTTAAACTCTTTTGATTGCCGCAGCAACAAATAAGACCGCAAAACATTAATTCCCTCTTTTGCAAAGAGCAAAATAAAAACCAATACTATTCCTACTGACAATTTTGTATATTGCTTTTTAGGCAAAATATCATCAATTAACCGTTGAGTGTAAATAGACATTGTAATCCCCAAAGCAGCTATGGCAATACCAAGAAGGGCCGCAATGGCAAGCAAAGGGAAATCCTTTTCAAGCAGTTCCTTCAACCATTTACGCTTTGCCGTAACAATTGTTTCCTTTCGCTCAAACTGTTCATTCGGCAACAAAATCAAACATGTTTTTGATTGCCAGAGATTCTCCAGTTGCTGTGGCTGCATATAAACAATGCCTTTTGCAGGATCGCCAATGATTAGTTGCTGCTCTTTTTCCCCTCTCCTTTGGAAAGGCTTGCCCGACTGAGCCATAAAGGCGGGGGTTAGGGGTGAGGCCCCATAATACACAACATAATGCTGAAGGTTGTTTTCCAATTTCAAATGTAAAATACAAGGAGTGTTGTGGTTGAGCAAAGCTTCCATAGTTGCTTCACAGCCTTCAGCATTAAAACCCAATTGCTGTGCTGCCTGGTAAAGTCCTAAAAGTGTTGTGCCTGTAATATTAGTGCCGCTCAGCCTCCGGAGGTTTTCTAAATTATTATTGCCGCCGTGAAACCGGATGATAGAAAGCAGGCAGGCAATGCCGCAATCTTTTTGATCTTGCTGCCGCACAACCTCAATCTGCTTCATGGGTTTCTACGGCCTTTAAAAGATTTTCAATTTTTGTTTCCCCTTTTATATGAAGTACATTTATCCCAGCTTTGTTATAAATAAAGAATTCAGGAGTGGAGCTGATTGCAAGTTGCTTTTTTATTTCAAAATTTTTATCCCAAAGTATGTTTATATCGTTAACCAAGCTTAGGCTATGCTTCGCAGTAAACTGAGTAAGAGATTGTTCCGTTCCCATTGCCAGCAAAAAAATATTGCAGTTTTCAAAGCCCTTGTAGTGTTTTTTTAATTCTTCCGTCATATAATCGCAATGCTCGCAATCGGTACTCATATATGCAAGCAATAAATACTCTCTCGTAATTGTCGTTTTATCAAATACTACCGGCCTGTTATTTTGATAAGCAGTAAAAGGTTGCAGCATTGATACTGCTTCGGCTTTTTTCTTTTTTAAATTTGCACTTTGAATAATCCGGCTAATAAAGAACACAAACAGCAAAGGGATGATACTAATAATTGCAATTTTCATTACTAATTTCTTTTTCATTGATTAAGACAATTGAAGCTGTAAGAAAACAACAACCACACACCATAATAATAAACCCACACCATAACCACTCAGTACATAACCAAGTGAGCGTTTGAAATTTTCTTCAATCAGTTTGCTGAGCAAGAAAGCCAATACAAGTATGTAACCTATTTCAAAAAGATTAATAAGCTGAAGCGGATAAGCCAGATATGCCGGGATTGAATTTATATTTAACAAGCTGTATAGTGAAAGTGGAGCGAATTGCTGAATATCTTCCAGCCGTTCAGCTTCAAAGAAAAAATCCAACCAAATGATACGTATCAATCCTGCAAACACAAAAACAAATTCAGACAATAACACTATTTGAATAATTTTATTAAATTTTGCAGTAGTTTCTGCAAAGAAAAGCCCTATATACAAACAAATTGTTATGAGCAATATCTTTAATACTATAACTACAGGAAGCAATGTATACCCAGCCCAGCGATATTCATTTTGCCTTGTAAGAAATTTTTCAATTCGTTCTAAGGATATTTTTTCACCGTAGGAATTGTAATAAAGGGTATCATTCAAAATAAAAGAATTGGTATAATAAGCTATTAGGAGAAGCAAAGCGGACAGCGCAATCCACAAAAGCAAATTTTGCGTGTGTTTAAAAAAAATGAGCATAGGTCTCTGTTTATTAATGCCGAGAAATGTTTAATAATGGCTGTAAATTTTGTAAAAAAATTAATTTTTTTTGTTAGATTCGCTCAAATAAAAGTACTGTAATGCAAAAGTGTAATTTGTGCAAATAAAAAAGTTTCTGAATGGGCAGACTTCTGAAAAAGTTTATTCCTTACGCACCTACATGTTGGAAAATCAATGCCTTACAATCAAATTATTAATAAAGAGAATATCTTTAATTTTTTGCTCAATTTCAGGTTTAATAGGTAACAATTGATCGTTAACCCTATGAACATTCATATATATGTAGCCGCCCTTGGTAAATATTGTCAATTTAAGTTTTGAATTTAAAAACCAAACTTTCTCATTGAAATTGGCAACTAAAAGCAATTCATTACTATCATGCATTTCATATTGAACACCTTCTTTAAGTAATACTTTTTGTATTAATTCAAACGAATCCTCCTTACTATATTTTGAATGAAGCATCTGAAATGAGTAATTTTGCTTAGCATAATTCATTATCACCATATAAATACTTATGCAAAATATTAAAACTCCAAAAATTATAAAATAAGATATGCTAGTGGTTGGCTTCCAACTCAAATAAATCAATAATTTTCCAATAAAATAGGAGCTAAGTATAAAAACGTAGATGAGATATAATAAATATTCTTTCCAGGTAAAATTTAAGAGTTGCTTATTTGTTATATATCTCATTATGTTTTGTTTTGAATACATTTTGAAATTTCTTCGTAAGGTTTAGTTGATAAATAGCACAACATAGGTAACACTTTTTAAGATAGAAAAATTGAAGAGCCTTTTTCTATTAAAATGCTCTGGTTTGCTGTTGAGGAGTCCCCACGACAATAAACACTAAAATTTAAAACACCTTTAAAAAGGTTACCCATGTTTTACTATGTACCTCTGAATTAGCTAACTTACCAATAGGGATTACTTTTTTTCAGCTAAACAATCTAATGCTGTGCCAACTGCTACAGGACCCAAAACTAATGCAAAAACACCACCAGATATAAGTGAAGCAGCAAATGTCATAGTAAGAAGTACTGCACTGCTTAAGCAATCACCTCCTTGAATCCCTTCCATTTGTTTCATTTCTAATTTTTTCATTTTTGTAAATTTAAGTTTTAAAACATTTACTCGTCTTGTGTGTGTTGCGCAGCACACGGGGCATACAGTTTTTCTCCCTCATGGCTGCAAAGCCAATCCTGGTTGCTCAAATTTGCCAGTGGTTAACTGCCGGGCAAAAGCATTCCCATACGGTTACCAGCCGCAATATGTTTAAAAAAGTGTTTTTTCAACCTATCCAAACGCTGTTACAACAAAAGCAGCAGGTATGCCACTGTTTTACCTGCCTGTTTTTCTTTACTTACTCAAAACTAATAGTTGCCCAAAACAACTCAATGGGAAAAACCTCAGCATTTGAACGTTTTTTCCCCGCTGAAAAAAGGAAAAAGTTCAGTTACCCAGCTTAGAAGCTGTCTAAAAATAGAATTTTGATTCTCCATGCAAGTTTATTTCGCCAAACTATCAATATAATTTATATACTACTTTTAGTCCATTTTTTGGCCTCATAAAATTTTTAAACTACAACAATATCCTTCAAGAAAATTGCATAAATATTGCCGGCAATTTGAAGATGAAAATTTCATTGTATGCACAAAACTGATAGATATTTGACCAGATGAAAATATGGGCTGAGATTTTCCTCGTCAGCCTAAATTGCATAAATACTTTAGTTGGCAAAAGTTAATGCGCAACATTATTAAGAAAATGTTACGCATTAACAGTCCAATAGGGTGTTATAACTAAACTTTTCGCATACAAAGCTTGTATTTAAAAAATATTCTTAGCTTATTATTGATTAGTGGGTTTCCTGCGACATGAAAAATAAATAGCAAGTAATACGACAAGCAAAACAGTATTTATTAAACCAGCATACAAGAAAAATTCGCCTATAGTGCTTTTAGTGACAAACAAATATGCTCCTATTAATATTAGTATAAAGGTCGTAAGCGTCGTCATTAAAATTTTTTTAAAGAGTTTTTGTTTCATTTATAATTAATTTATACTTTTTAATTTATTGCACAACCAATTGCAAATCCTGCAAGACAGGATTTTGTCCATATTGCACAGGTAATATTACAAGGAAAATCATTTGCACATTCATTTATTGCACAGGTCATACAACTGCCAAAAGTTGAAGTTGATTCTGGACATGTTTGTTCTGTCCGTGCAGTATTTGAAGATACTATATTTTTTGTACTCAACTGTTTTGACTGGTCAGAAATTTCAGAAAGAAGGTTTCTTAATGAGTTGCTTTCGTTTGTAGTAACTCCCAAAATTTGCATTTGATCATTATAGTCAAATGATAATATTGATTCATTATTGATTGTTAAAAATGACAATCTTTTTTTATTACCGTTCAAGCTTATTTGATTTGCTTTTATTATTTTAAACTTGTTTGATAAATAAAAAATAAATAAACTTTCATCTACTGTAATACTATGAATCGGCAACTCGAGTATTTCTACTTTAGTGTGATTATACTTGGTACGGCGTATTTCAGAATAATTTATTTTGTTTTTTATCTCAGCATTAATCTTTTCCCATTCTTTAGAGTTAAAAAGATTAGCAACAATATCATGTTTTTTACTTAGCAGAGAATTTTGCGAAACTTGATTTTCGTACAGATTTCCTGACCAAGGGGTATTATTTTCATATAGCACTTTTTCTAATTCTTCCGGCTTATTAGTATTTGATGATTTTTTGGAACATGCTGCATGTAAAATCAAGGTTGATAGAACAATAATTGTAAAAAAAATTGAAATTTTCATAATGTTTGTTTTAATTATACCCATACCTTCAGATTAGGCGCTGTGGAATAAATGTAGATTTTGTTTCTACACTTCCGCCGTAGGCATATATATTATCAGTGTTATTCTTGTTTAAGTTCATTTTGTAAGGCTCTTGTCGTCCTATGTTGAACTTTAAAGGTTAGGGGGCTGGTACTATATTTTGCCAATATTTATTCTTTCAAAACTAATAGTTGCCCAAAACAACTCAATGGGAAAAACCTCAGCATTTGAACGTTTTTTTCCCGCTGTAAAAAGGAAAAAGATCAGTTACTTGTGGACAATTAAAGAATAACATATTTTATGAAATCTCAACTACATTACAGAAAAAAATATCTGAGTATTATATGGGATTAGTCATTCATATATGTTGTAGTTTGGCCATCTTAATTGGTCTTTTTACTTTAAAAAAAACTTACCAACTATGGCCGATGCATATTTTTTTGATATCATCTGAAATAACAAACATCTTTTTTCTTTTGTCTCACTCAGATAATTTGGTTTTAAATATCTATATCAACTTTGTTGCTGTAGAAGCCGGAGCATTTATTATCATTTTTAAAGATATAGTTAAGCTAAAGCAGTTTTTATTTATGATTGTCTGCTTATTTGTTTTATTTTTTACAGTTGTGATGATAAAACATGCTGATTTCTATTTATATAGTTTTCTGAGAGTATCGCCATCTCTGATTATTATAATTGGATGCTCTTTTTACTTTTATAATTTATTAAAAGCCCCCTATTCAGGTGGCCTGTTAAAGTCCCCTTATTTTTGGATTGTTATCGGCGCTTCATTACATTTCATGACAAATATTCCTGCCTTATTTTTATCAGAAAACCTGGGCGATCTGTATCCCCGATTATTTTTTATCAGCCTGACAACAATCAGGGTTTTTTACGTTGTCCTTTATCTATGTATTATTAAAGCTTTCTTATGCAGCAACAAGAACTGAGAATAGCAATATTTTTCATTTTTACAATTGTTTTCCTCTTACTGATGGTATCAGTTGTGGCATTATTACTTTATGCTTACAAAAAAAAGCAGGCATTACACTTCGAAAAAGAAAACATCCTCAAAGCTGAACATGAAAAACAGCTCATCGCCAGCCGCATGGAAATTCATGAAACAACCTTAACCGAAATATCCCGTGAAATTCATGATAATATCAACCTCTCTCTTACTCTTGCCAAGCTGCAGCTCAATACAATTATATGGGATGATGCCGAACAAAGCAGGCATACCGTTGGTTCCTGCACCGATCTTATAGGGAAAACCATTGATGAACTGAATAACCTTTCAAGAAGCCTTAATGCAGATATTATTGCATCGCAGGGATTGATCAATGCCCTGGAAGCGGAGGTTGAACGAATTAACCGTTCTGTAAAAATCAATATTGTGATGCATGTTTTGGGGGAAACCAAATTTCTTGAATCCCCAAAAGAACTGATGCTTTTCCGCATTATACAGGAAGCTTTACACAATATTATCAAGCATGCAGGCGCAGGCGCTGTTGAGTTTCATCTTTATTTTCACGAAAAAGTGTTGCAGATCCGCATTGCCGATGATGGTATTGGTTATACTTCACACCACTCAAAACAAAATGGCGCAGGCATTACCAACATGCAGGCAAGAGTGGCAGCATTAAAAGGAAGTTTCAGTTTAGAAGGTATCCAGGATAAGGGAACAACTATTACTATTATAATTCCATATGCAGGTATATGACAGATGAACAACAAAAAATAAAAGTGCTGATTGCTGATGATCATGTGCTGCTCCGCAATGCGCTTGCCAGCTTAATTGATCATTTTCAGACATGCCGGGTTATTTTTCAGGCCGGTAACGGGTTGGAAGTAATGAAATGTCTTAAGAGCGGAAACATCCCCGATATAATTCTGCTCGACTTAAATATGCCCGAAATGGATGGATTTGAAACAGCAGAACAGTTACAGCTTCAATACCCTGCAGTAAAAGTGATGGCTGTAACAATGTACGATTCTGAGCTTTCATTGATCCGTTTACTGCAATTTGCTGTTAAGGGGTTTCTACGGAAAGATATTCAGCCGGCAGAATTGAAAACTGCCATTGAAACACTGCACCGAGATGGGTATTACCATTCCAATTATCTTGGCAGCAAGCTCTCCCGTTTGTTTATTAAAGGAAAAGATAATAAACGCAAAATTGACGAAGCCCTTTTGCAGGAAAACGAATTGGTTTTTCTAAAGCATACCGCAACGGAGAAAACCTATAAAGAAATTGCCATTGAAATGACCTTAAGCCCCCGTGCAATTGATAGTTTAAGAGACCAGCTTTTTGTAAAATTAGATGTTAAAAGCAGGGTGGGTTTAGCCCTGTATGCCGTCAAAAATGGGATTATCCGCTTTTAACCTTGCTACATGGCAATCTTGCCGGGTGCATTTCAAATTGCCGAAGCGATAATAGTACTTTAGGTATGGCATACCTTTTCAGTAGAAGGTTGTGCAATTTGAAATACCTCATCTTGTTTGCTATAATAACTTTCTATATTTTTACCGTGTATTTTCTCATTCTGTTACGATACCTGATGTGTGCAGATCAAAAACAACAGTAACTACCGGAACATGTTATCAACTGGCTGATCTTTAAAAAAGATATCGCAGTTTTCCATCTATTAAACAAGATGCGAAAAATACTGAGTGTTTTCACTTATTCACATTTTTTGCACAAAGGACTTCTACTTGGTTAATTTCCCAAAAAAACGTCGTGTAATTTCAGATTCTTACTTAGTAATTTTACGTAATTAATTTCGTAATATTGCTTTAGTCTTTTTACTTATTTATTGCAAAATAAAGTATATAGCCTTGATTATTAACAATTTATGATTATTTACAATATTTATTCACATAAAAAGCACTTGCATAGCTCTTCAATTTTCAAAAATTTAGCTGCTTAAACTTAACTTCTAAACCTACAACTATGCAAAAAGAATTACTACAAAAAACTCAGATTGACGCAATTGGTCAACACATTGGCTATGAAGCTGGTGAAGAAATGGTAAAACGTTTTTATGATAAGCATCCTGATCAGGCTTTTGGTCATATTGTAGGTCGTAACATCATCGAAAAAATTCTTGCTCAACCAGATTGTTCAGGTATTGGAGTATTACCTGCTTATAATGATCAAGGACAAAGACAACTTGTTTTTGTTGGTTTAAACAGTAATGGCCGTCCAATTTTACAATATAATATTGTTAATGCAGCTGGTGAAATTGATACTGAGGAAGGAATTGTGTCTGACAAATTCAAAACTGACGGTTGGGCTGTTTAATGCTTTAAATGTTTAGATTCTTGTGTATATTTGGCTAAAAACCAGAATTGTACCAAGTAGTTGAAAATATTGCACGACTTTCTATTTTTATACCTTTATTTTTTTTTATACTTAGGAGACCTAAGACTAAAGAAATAAAGGTTATTTTTTTATTTTTTATTTTTGTTTTACTTCACCAGTTAGTCTACAGCAGTCTAAGGGATAGATCCCTTACAGAAGCCGCAATACTGTTTAACTCTTTTTACACACCAGTTGAATTGCTATTTGCCGGAATCTATGTTCGGTATTCACTAAAGACACAAAGTATAAGGCGGGTAATCACATACATTCTTATTGTTTATTTTTTTTTATGGGTACCTATGCCTATTATGCTAAAAATCCTAGATTTTGACTACTTAATTAATGGTGTTTCTTACTCTCTTATCATAATATTTTGCCTGCTTTACTTATATGAGCAAATGCATTCCACGGAAACACTATTCATATATATGCAACCCCCTTTTTGGGGCGTTGTTGCCTTTTTACTTTTTGCTTCAGGGACTTTTTTTGTTTTTTTATATGATCAGCTGGCGGCTGGTTTAAAAAGTTTTGATGACCAGTATGTTTACATACATGCGATTTTTTTCACAATACGAAACATTTTTTTTACTGTTGCAATGTTAATTAACTCTAATAAGGTTAATATTACTGAAAGAGCACCAACCCTGATCTAAAACACTTACCAAAACCCACTTTCAAACCCAATGTTTTTTTTACAGGTCACAAACCCAAATAATGTAACCTATGTAGTGTACTTTGGTACATTTGGGATGCTGTTGCTTGCCGTTGGCCTAATTGTTTTTATTGTATTTCACCAGCGTAAGGTTATTTATTTTCAATTACGGATGAAGAAAATGCAGGAAGATCAGCAGCAAATGATGCTGCAGGCTTCTATTCAAAGCCAGGAGGAAGAACGCCAACGCATTGCAGCAGATTTACATGACGATGCCGGACCATTACTTGCTACTGTTCGCCTGTACCTCAATGAGAATCTTATACACCAGGATCAGGGAACACAACTCCAGAGTATTTATAATGCCAAACAGATCATTGACGATACCATTCAGTTGATCAGGAATATGTCGCACAGCTTAATTCCGCCAACACTCAAAAACTTTGGCCTGGAAAGTGCTGTTAATGACATGTTTCAGAAGATTAATGGAAGTGGATCAATCAGTGCCAGCGCCCGTTTCCATGATTATAAAAGACGTTTAAAGCTTGAATATGAGTTATCAATTTTCCGTGTGTTACAGGAGTTAGTGAATAATACACTCAAACATAGCCACTCAAGCTTCATACATCTCACACAAAACAAGACAGAGCAACACATTTACATCCGGATGCATCATGATGGAGAAGGCATGACACAAACTGAGTATGAAAAGTTAAGGGACACTCCGCATGGAATGGGGTTAAAAAATATTCACAGTCGTATTAAAATATTAAACTCCAAGATATTATTTGAAAAAGATTCTTCCAATACATATTATAAAGTAACCATTGAGATTCCGATTGATGCGATTTTATGATAACTAAAAAGGGTTAACTTTACAGCACTGATCATATATGAGTCAAATAAAAGTAGCCATAGCCGATGACCACCAAATATTCAGAAAAGGAGTAATTCTTTCACTGAGGTCTTATGCCAATATAAAATTTGTTTTAGAAGCAGAAAATGGAGATGAGCTTTTAGCCGGTTTAGCAGAGGCCCAGCCAGATGTTATTCTGATGGACCTTCGTATGCCGGGCAAGGATGGTATTGAAACAACAAAAGCTGTGAACAAATTGTTCCCACACATGCATGTACTCGTTTTAACGATGTACGAAGATGAACGTTTCGTAACGCATTTGATGGAGAATGGAGCAAATGGATATTTACTTAAAAGTTCCGATCCTGCAGAAATCAAAAAAGCTATTCTTGAAGTTTTTACAAAAGGCTATTATCTCAACAATTTTGTAAATCGTATCCTGCTCAAAAAATCTCATAATAAAGCTAAGGCCATCCCTACTTTAAACAGTGAAATACAAATTTCAGATAAAGAGAAACAGGTAATCAGGCTGCTGTGTATGGAATACACGGCACAGGAAATTGCAAAAGAAATGGAAATCAGCCCCCGTACGGTTGAAGCTATAAAAGACAGATTAATGGAGCGTTTTGGAGTAAAAAACTCTGTTGGTCTTGTATTCTTTGCAATGAAAAATTCATTGATCGATTAAAAATTAATCTAAATCTACCTGTATATAATCGTATAAGAGTGATTCTTTTAGAAGATTCTTCATGTATTTAGACAACTTTGGATTAATTGTCTCTAATCTTCTCAGATCCTCTATTCCCATTTCATATGCTGCTTTCATAGCCTTCTCATCATTCCCCAATTCAATAATTGTATTCTCTTCCTGCTTCAACCTGTCTGTCTGCAGATCTTTAAAATCATCCAGTAAAAGAATAGGCCGGGCTATTGCGTACCAGTAAGGCAGAAAATCTTTAACCCAGGCATCTGTAACATCAAGATCTACTAAGGTAAATAAAAAACTATCCGACCGGGCAAGCGCCTTATGCTTTGTCTCAAACTCAAAATACTTTGGTTGTTCTCCCATGAATAGAGCAAACAAATCAGCAGCAAGATTTTTTTGCTTTATTTTATTCTTCATCAAAATCTGCATCTCCAAAATAAAAGCAGAAAAGCTCAACGCACCATGCTCATACTGCATAAATTTATCAAACCCAGCCTCCATTAATGAAACATGCTCATTTGAAAGCAAATCCTTTTCAGGCACACCAAGTTTGAACACCAGATCATAGATAAGCGGGATTGTTAAAAAGCCAAACCCTGCTGATATGTAGATTCGTTTATTCTTCCAAAAGAGATTGTCAGATGGAACAGGGCGTTCATTAGCAAAATAATCAGCAACCCTAGTACTGACCCCTAGATTTTCCTGTAACTTTTTTGAAGTGATAACCATTCGGTTTTTTTTTGATTGTATCCGTAATTGCAGTTAACTGTATATTTTTCCGATTTATTACGGCAGATGCAGAGTCGGTAATGACCTTTAATAAGTCTGGTCGTTTAAGATAGAAACTGTAGCTCCTGTTAAATTCATTCCTGGTTGTTTGGTGCAGGTGAAATACTTTCAAAAACCAGGAAGCATTTTCAACAGGTAATTTTAAAGCTGTATCTTTTATTACCCGCTCACCATTCATAGCATCAGCAATCAGCATATCTGTTATTATAGCCTGCATTTCAGGGGGCTTCATAATTCCTTCTGGTATCTTATTTTTATCTGAGCATGAAATACAAAAAATAAGAGCCACAATAAACATCAGAACCAATCTCATTTCAACTCTTGTTTATACTTATTTGAGTTACTTACATCAAGCCGACTTAAAATTTCGACTATTCTTGATTTATCGGGAGTAGATGCTTTCTTAAAAATATTAATCAATTCATCAGCCTTTCCCAACATAAAAAACTGCACAATCATCAGGTTTGGAGTTTCCCTGTTCAGGTTATCCATATACACCAATGCGTTTAGAATTTCGGCACGGGCTGCATTCTCATCTTCATACATGACGTCCAATCCTCTTCTGTAATAGTTGTAATAAATGTCGTGAATAACAGCATACCGGTTATTAATAAGATTCTCGGCCAGCCAATACCTGTTACGATTGTTATTTTCAAACGACTTCCATCCTGATATCTTTGTTGCATCAGGTGCATTGTTAACAATATTCAACGCTTTTTGAAAAAGTATTTCCCCCCCTTTTATTGAAAAGGAATCATAATCAAAGCCAAGAATAATATAAGCGTAATAGGCAATGACTGCCGTAAGATTTGACACCAGGGGGTCTGTTCCTGAAATGCGGTTCTCATTAAATTCCATTGGCTGCGATTCTACATACCTGAAATCAAAATTGGGATCCTGAAAATTAATAATTGGTGATACATAAGAAGTTGAATAAACCGGCCGTGCAACCTGAATAGTAATACTTGCAGAAAAAACATTTGGTTCAGGCATTTGTTGCAGTGTGATCAGGAACTGGCAGTTAATCTTTTCATTTGGTTTGAATTGATCATTTCCCCATTTCCGGTTATTCAGAAAATTAGTAAGTGATGTTTCAAGTGTGCGGAAAATTTTTCGATCTACTGTTGAAGGAATCTGATTATCTACAACTCTGACACGTGCATTTAACTCCTGTGCAGAAATACCTGCGTAAGTAAAAATACAAACCAGTAAAATATAAAGCGTCCTACTCATTCATCAGCATTTTAAGTGTATCAGTAATATCCTTAGCAACATCTGTCTTACTCTTCAAAGGAAACGAATATTCATTTCCTTTCTTATCATAAATGCTGATTTTATTTGTATCAGTACCAAATCCTGCGCCCTGATCATTCAATGAGTTCAATACAATCATGTCTGCATTTTTTGATTTTAATTTATCCAATGCATACTCTTTTTCATTATTTGTTTCGAGGGCAAAGCCAACAAGCCATTGTCCCGGTTTTTTTATATTACCAACACTGCCCAGTATATCTTTTGTTTTTTTTAAATGAATTACTAAGCATGATTCGGTTTTTTTAATTTTTTGATTGGATTGTTCTGCCGGTGTATAATCAGCAACTGCTGCCGACATAATTGCTATGTTACAATTTTGAAAATACTGCATAGAAGTATTATACATTTCCTCTGCATTCGTTACTCTTATGAGCTCCGCAGGTTGAATTTTGATTTGTTGTGTTGAGGGGCCGAGAATAAGTATAACATCAGCACCCCTTTTGATTAGCTCCTCTGCTAATGCGACTCCCATTTTCCCGCTTGAATGATTTCCAATAAACCGAACAGGATCAATTGCTTCATAAGTGGGGCCTGCAGTTATCAGAATTTTTTTTCCTGCAAAGTCATTCTTGTCTAAAAAAAAACGTTCAATCTTTTGAAGAATTTGTTCAGGCTCAGCCATTCTTCCTTCCCCCGTTAATCCGCTTGCCAATTCACCAGACTCAACCGGAAGTACAATATTTCCATAAGAGACTAAAGTATCAATATTTTTTTTAGTAGAAGGATGTTTCCACATATCCTCATCCATAGCAGGAGCAAGCATTACAGGGCATATTGCAGATAAATAAACTGCAAGCAATAAGTTATCACACAAACCATTAGCCATTTTGGCTAATGTGTTACAACTGAGTGGTGCAATCAGGACGATGTCAGCCCATCTTCCTAATTCAACATGATTAGCCCAGCTATTTTCTTCAAACAAATCAATAAATACTTTATTTTTTGAGAGTGTTGATAAAACAAGTGGTGAAACAAAATCTTTTGCTGCAGTTGTTATGATCACCTTAACCTCTGCCCCTTCCTTAATCAACAAACGAAGAAGCAGGATTGATTTATAAGCAGCAATACTGCCGGTAATTCCCAATACTATTTTTTTTCCTTTTAGTTTCATGTACAACTGTAAAATAGAATAATTTATTTAATTAATAAACAGCAATGGCGGCCAATGGCCGCCATTTATTAAAAAACTATTTGTTATTATATAAACAAGTCGTTTTCAGCACGACGGTGATATACTTTATCGTCCATAAACTCCTGTGTTGCAAGTAATGCAGGGTTGGGCATTCGTTCGTACGCTTTTGAAATCTCGATCTGCTCTTTATTCTCATGTATTTCTTCAAGGCTATCGGTATGACTTGCAAATTCCTCCAGCTTATTATGCAACTCCTCTTTAAGAGAAATATTGATTTGGTTGGCACGTTTTGCAACTACAGCTATCGATTCATAAAGATTACCTGTTTTAGCTTTTAGATCTGCAACATTCTTAGTTTCAACCACACTGCTTGTATTAGCACTAACTTTTCTTATCAGTCTGCTCATTGGTAATTGATTTTATATTGTTTTTTGAAAGATTGAAATATTTTTCTGCGTCTTTTAAGAATTTACTCTCGGGAAAACGATCAACAAAATCATAGTATTCTTCTATAACCTTTTCAAACCGTTCTTTCTGCTTTTCTTCAACACTCATCCCTGCATACTGAAAATAGGATTTGATGATCATTAACTTATATTCATCTGCCTTTTTTGATTCAGGGTATCGGTTTAACAGTGTTGTAAATGTTATTGCTGCGGCTCTGTATGAACCAACATTATAATACAATTCAGCACTTTTATAATCCTTCACCTCCAGCTTCTCATAACATTGTTCAATAATCTTTTTGGCTTCTTCAGCTTTAGTTGATCCAGGATAATTGTTCAGGTGTGCCTGCATAAATCCAATTGCTTTTTCTGTCGATGTTTGATCGAGCTCTACCCTCGGCGATTGTTTAAAAAAACAAAAGGCCCGCATATAATCTGCTTCTGCTGTTCTTTGGCTTTTAGGAAACGCATCAATAAAACCCTTAAAGAGGTTTTCGGCGTTCATATAATCTTCCTGATAAAAGGCACAATAGGCGTACTTATAATAAAGATCCTCAAATCTTGGGTCGTTTCTCAACAAGGGAAACAGATCTTCATATAAAATTTGAGCTTTATTATACTTCTTATTTGCATAATACTGCTCAGCCATTCCTAATTTGTATTCAACGTCTTTACTCTTGAGGATCTTGGTAACTGTATTCCTGCTGCATCCTGCAATAATAAATAGGGCGGTGAAAATAAATAACAGTCTTGTTCTATTCATAAAAGCCAGCGAAGTTAAGATTTTCGGGCAAATTAACCTTATCATTTTTGTAAAGCTGAAAAGGCCGGTTAATCTTTTCATAAAGAAAAGCCTCCCAAAAAGGGAGGCTTTTTATATGCAGTTAACTTGATTTTACTGTTTTTGCTCTACACGAAGCTCAACTACTGAAGGATCACCTTCATGACAATCGTATTGTGCAACAACACGATCAGCACTGATACCTTGAACTTCAACCAGGTACTTAACAATTGCATCTACACGTTTTTGTCCTAATGACTGACCAGATTTGCTCTTAGCAGCGCTACCGCAAACGACCAATTTACAAAGAGGATTACCACGTAAAGATGAAGCTACACTTCCTACTAAAGCCTTTCCTTCTGCACTTAATGAGCTTGAATTACCAGTGAAGTTAATGCTTGGAAGATCAACCAGATTACACTTAGGCTCCTCAGGCACACGGTTCTTGCAGCACTCAGGATCAGGACACTTACCAACACCATCAGCATCTACCGGCTGACACTGAGTTGGAGTGATCAATTCTTTATCCTTACAATCTGGAACACCATCACCATCTGTATCACGAGCTACACCATGTGTATCAACAGGGCAACCAGCTGGCGTATTAGGCTCATTATCAAACTGATCAGTTACACCATCGCCATCAGCATCATCCAAAACTGGTTTTGGAAGCTTCATGTGGCGTGGGGCATTTAATTCGTTGTACGCAAAATCTAAAGGATTCAACCACCAAAGTGGTTCAACAGCTTTAGAACCAAGGCTATAATTTAAATTCACATTTGTATAATGCCATGCATCAAAATCACGGGTTAATACAGCATCTCCCATGGCCGCTTCCTGCCAACGCTGACCATCTAATAAATCATCATTTGTCCAGGTAAGAATTTCTTCAATACCTAAGCTGAAACGCTTGCTTAATTTAAATGCTACGCCAAAACCAGCCTGTACAGTAGGTTTGAAGGTCATATCAAATAATTTCGGACGACGTAGTTGATGCCCGTCGGCAGCACTTTCATATACTTTGTCCATGCCAGCTCTCAGGTCCCGTAAAATGTCGCCCTTGTTTTTGTTGGCTATTTCGTATTTGCTATATACAGAACGGAAGAGTGAAGTATATGGTAAACCAGCTGCATCGAAGGCGTCAACCTTTGACTCGTAGATCATACCACCCACGCCGCCAATACCATAAACCACAAAACTTGTTTTGGCTTTATGAAAGCGTATATTATTTAATGTAATAATACCTTGCAGTGCAAGCTGGTGAGATACTGTTCTATAGTTATAATAAACAGGATCGCCTGTGAGTTGCCCCATTGGGTAAGGTAGAAATCCGTTTGTACTCTGTAATTGACGGAGAAAACCACTGTTGGGCGGGCTTTGTACGTTAATCGGCGCAATATAATTCTTTGCCCAAGCCGGGTTTTTAGCATAATTAAATGCAGGCAACCAGTTCATTCCTTTTGCAATACCGCCGCTATAAGCAGCTCTTGCAGAGAAAATATAACCAAATGCCTTTCTAACAGTTGCACCCCATCCAATTTGAGGAATGCGTGCACTTACGTCTCCGCTAACAGCTACATTACCTACACTTAGACCAATTTCCCACTGATTACGTGGCTTAGCCGGGAAGGGGTATTGGTTTTGTAAAAATTCATTGTGCTGAGCTTGACTCTTTTTTGGGATCAGTGAAGAATCTTTCCAATCGTACTGTGCGTACAGATCGGTAAAAAGAAGACATAGGGCCCCCAAAATAAGGGTGTACTTTTTGCTTGCCATAGTTGTTGTATTAAGTTTCGAAATTTCCTGATGATTATTGCAAAAATAGAGATCAGTTATTAAAAAGCAAATTTTTTATAGTTTATTTACCATCTAAATCTCCCCTTGAGACCTATTTACTTCAAAAAGTGCTGCATTTACTTTAAATTAAAATGAAAACTATTCATTTGATGTAAATTGCCGGCACATGAACTCCTCTCAACATATTCAGGAATTGGTTAAAACCGAATTACAAGAATTTGAAGAAAAATTTAAATTGGCGGTTAAAAGCAGGGTTTCTTTACTCGATCGCATAATGCAATACATCATCAAGCGGAAAGGTAAGCAAGTTCGGCCTATGTTTGTTTTTTTAAGTGCAAAACTTTTTGGGCCCGTTACAGAAAACACCCACCGGGCGGCGGCGTTAGTAGAACTTCTTCATACTGCAACATTGGTACATGATGATGTTGTTGATGAATCGATGGAAAGAAGGGGCTTTTTTTCAATCAACGCATTATGGAAAAATAAAATCGCCGTTCTGGTTGGGGATTATCTCCTATCAAAAGGCCTTTTGCTTTCTTTAAAACATAATGATTTTAATACACTTAAAATCTTATCAGAAGCTGTTGAAAAAATGAGCGAGGGTGAGTTGCTTCAAATAGAAAAAACAAGAAAACTGAATTTAAGTGAAGAGGTATATTTTGATATCATTACTAACAAAACCGCTTCTCTTTTATCATCTGCTTGCGCCGCTGGTGCATGGTCCACTACGAATGATCATCATCAAACAGAACAAATGAAACTTTTTGGCGAAAAAGCCGGAATTGCTTTTCAAATTAAAGATGATTTGTTCGATTATGGTAGCGAATCAATTGGCAAACCCACCGGTAACGATATTAAAGAAAAAAAGCTGACACTACCTTTGATTTATACTTTAAACACAGTAAGCAAAGAAAAGAAAAGAGAATTGATCTACATTCTGAAAAATGAAAACAGACATAAGAAATATGTGCAACAGGTAATTGAGGAGGTAATAAAGACAGGGGGCATAGCTTATGCTACAGAAAAAATGAATCGTTACAGAGACGAAGCAATTGCCATATTGCATCAGTTTCCTGAAAATGAAATAAGAAATGGATTAGAATCACTGGTGCGTTTTACAACCGACAGAAAATATTAATGCATGCAAAAAAGATGGACCATTTTGCAGGCAGATGATACAAAAACCGAAGCACTCGCAAAGGAGTTGAACATACACCCAACAATCTGCAAAATTCTTGTTCAACGTGGTATTGAAACATTTGATCAGGCAAGAAAATTTTTTCGCCCGCAATTAAATGAGTTGTATGACCCGTGGCTAATGAAGGATATGCAACTTGCCACAGAAAGAATAATACTTGCTTTTGAACAAAAAGAAAAAATTCTGGTTTTTGGTGATTATGATGTAGATGGCACAACCAGTGTTGCCAGTATGTATCAATTTATTGTTTCTGTTTATGAAAAAGAGCTAACCGATTTTTATATCCCTCATCGTTACAGAGAAGGATATGGCGTTTCAAAACAGGGGATTGATTTTGCAAAAGAGAATGGTTTTACTTTAATTATTTCACTCGATTGCGGCATTAAATCAATTGAGCTGATTACTTATGCAAAAGAACTGGGTATTGATTTTATTGTTTGTGATCATCATCTCCCCGATTCAATTTTACCTCCGGCAATTGCCATACTCAATCCAAAACAAAAAGATTGCAACTATCCTTACAAAGAATTGTGTGGCTGTGGTGTTGGGTTTAAACTAATCTCTGCTCTTGGACAGAAATTAAATATTCCGGAAGAAAAAATTGATTGCTATCTCGATCTGGTTGCAACAGCCATAGCTGCTGATATTGTTCCTTTAACAGGCGAAAACAGGATCCTTGCATTTCATGGCCTGAAACAAGTAAACAGCAGCCCATCAAATGGTATAAAAGCATTGATGTTTTTAAGCAAGGCCGAAAAAGAAATGCATATTACCAACCTGGTGTTTATGATTGCCCCCCGTGTAAATGCGGCTGGCAGAATGGATGATGCAAAGAAAGCTGTGCAGATGTTTATTGCCGGTACTTATGAAGAAGCTCTTGGTTTTGCAGAAATGTTACATGCTGATAATGATGAACGAAAAGAAGCAGATGCATCAATTACAGAAGAAGCATTAGCCATCATCAATAATGATGAACAATTACAAACAAAGAAAACGACTGTACTGTTTCAACCGCATTGGCATAAAGGAGTAGTTGGGATTGTTGCTTCCCGTTTAACTGAACATTATTACCGGCCTACGATTGTGCTTACACAAAGTGGCGATTATGCTGCTGGCAGTGCCAGAAGTGTAACCGGCTTTGATTTATATGAAGCTGTTCATGCATGCAGAGAACATTTACTTGGCTATGGCGGTCATTTTGCCGCTGCAGGATTAACACTGTTACCACAAAACATTGAGGCTTTTACAAATGCTTTTGAAAAAGTAGTTGAGCAAACCATTACTCCCGAACAACTGATACCGGAAATTGTAATTGATGCAGAACTTTCTTTTGCAGATATTCGACAGGGGTTTTTCAACATCATCAAACAAATAGAACCCTTTGGCCCTGAAAACATGCGCCCTGTTTTTATATCACGAAATGTAATGGATACAGGTTACAGCAAAATCGTAAAAGATTTACATCTGCGTTTAGTGGCAAAACAAAATGATGTAACCTTAACAGGAATTTGTTTCAGGGCGGCGCACCTGCTGCCGATTGTACAAAACGGTCCATTTGATGTAGTTTATGCCATTGATGAAAATGAATGGAATGGAACGACCACCCTTCAACTGAAAGTAATTGATATAAGACCTTCTAACGCTTGAAGCTGCTGCAACAAATACAATACTTCTTTTACATAGCAACCAATTGGGGAATCAGGATAGGTTTGTTTACGCTGAAAGAAGAAATAAAAGGTGAAAAGAAATACAATATCAATACAACATCTTACAATAAACTTTCCCGTTTTCAAATTAGCGGCAGCCATCTTAAACATGCAACAGAGTATATGCCGGTTAATTATTTTACGATTGAACAATTGCTTTCCCATCTTCCTGAAAATGCAAAGCAAGGTGCCTTCCTTGATATTGGCTGCGGCAAAGGAAGAGCCCTGTGTGTGGCTGCTGCCTTTGGTTTCAAAAAAGTTGTTGGAATTGATTTTGCCAAAGAAATGATTGATGCAGCAGGAATAAATCTGAACCAAACAAAAATATCACACCCTGCTCTTCAATATGAGTTATTGTGGAAAGACATCAGCAATTTTGACATTGAAAAAGAAGTAAGTACTGTTTTTCTGTTTAATCCTTTTGATGAAATACTGATGCGAACTGTTATACAAAAAATGAATACTTCGCTAAAAAATCATCCCCGGTCTTTCTATGTATTATATGCCAGCCCGAGGCATGAAGAGTTGTTTTTTGCCGAAGGGTATGATGTGATTTTCCGGGTAAAAAAACTGAATTACCTCGAAGGCATCATCTTAAAAGCACCTTCAATACCTGCCAGCTAACAAGGTTCTTTCATGATGTTAATAAGTATTTAATTGCACTTGTTCAAAATGGAGAGCTGATTAGCATTACATTTATCTTTCCAAAATCCCTACGATTAATCCGATCCCATTTCCTTCCACATTTATTATCAGAAAA
>JAYUTS010000136.1:0-3440 GCA_043754995.1 Chitinophagaceae bacterium | reverse complement strand
TAAGTTTACTAAAGACAAAAGCGAATGGAAGGGTACAAAAATTATTTTTAAAATTGCTAAACAGGATGACAAAACCCAAATCCATTTCACACACCTGGGTTTAGTTCCCGAATATGAATGTTACGAGATCTGCAGGGATGCATGGAGCAATTATATTCAAACCAGTTTGCACAATTTGATCACTACCGGTAAGGGCCAGCCGAACGGCACTGGTAATCCACAAACAGCAAACGAAGAGAAACTTGCCTCTGAGAAATAACTAAACATAACAACCAAACCCAAATTAATGTTTTTCACCTGGGTTTGGTTCGCCACACAGAATGCTACGACTCCTTGTTTAAGCAGGATGATTTTTCAATTCAAAGAAATCCCTCACCTTACTGATCATCTTGTGATCAGGCATTTGTTCAGAGCTGTCAATCGTAATCTGTTTGTTATTGAATTGAGCATCGGCTTTGAGATGATTTTGAAATTGCTCCTGTATATTGGCTGGTCCGAATATATACAACTCATCATACACCTGTAAAAGTGAAGCAACCGATTTAAAATATTTCAGCAAATCAGTTTGCCTTGCACGATTTTTTGAATCCTGGTCGCCCGTTCGGGCATGTATATCCGCTTCAAACGTATCCTGTATGATATAATCGCCTTTTTCATAATCAGGAGCCGGGCGAATGATGATTGCTTTTTGCGTATCGAGATAGACACCGGCTAAAAGTTTTTGTTGTTGTTTCATTGTATTAATGCTTTAAATATGATCATGATATACCTTTACAGTGTAGTTACATATGCGGATATATTCAACTAAAATTGCGTCCTTTTTAACAATCTTCTCTTACACATTTGCAGTATTTAATTATAGTTTTCACACATTCTTCGTGAAAGTTTATTCATGATGATTCCTTTTTCTGTTTCCATAGTTTTCTTATTTTCATTGTTTACAGCTATATGAATCATGGATACACAACAGGCATATAATGCATGGGCTGCACAATACGATACCAATCTCAATAAAACAAGAGACCTGGAAGCAATTGCGTTGCGTACTGTATTAACCAGCATTCCTTTTAAAAGCTGTCTTGAAATTGGCTGTGGTACAGGGAAAAACACGGTTTGGCTGGCTGAAAAAGCATCGCATATTACTGCCATTGACCTGAGTGAGGAAATGCTGGCTAAAGCAAAAGACAAAATCAATTCGGCTAAAGTTGATTTTATACAGGCAGATATTACACAGGATTGGAATTTCAGAAAACGCATGTATGACCTGGTAAGCTTCAGTTTAGTACTTGAACATATCAGCGACCTAGATCACATTTTTAAAGAAGCGGCGGCTTCATTAAACAACGGCGGGCATGTATATATTGGCGAGCTACATCCGTTTAAACAATACACAGGTACGAAAGCAAGATTTGAAACTGCAACCGGCACACAGGTGGTACCGTGTTTTAATCATCATCTTTCTGATTTTCTTCTGGCTGCAAAAAAATATGGACTCAGCATTGTTTACATCAATGAATATTTTGATGAAGACAACAGGAATGAACTCCCCAGAATATTGACAATCCTTTTTAAGAAAGCCGGCTTATTATGAGTATATCACAACAAACAATCAAAAAAGAAAAGACTGTTTTTTTTCTGAGCGTTGCAGTTGCTGCATGGATTTTATTTCTCATCATTGCTTATGAGTTGCAATATGGCCCGGTGTGGTTGGGAGTGATTACAGAAATGTTCACTATTCCTGCTTTACTGCTTTTACCGGTTCTGCTTTTTTTTTCAACAAAGCATTTTATTAAAAGCAAGTTTCAGATGATCAGTTTTTCTTTTGCTGCAATTATTATTCTTCTCCTCACCATTTTGCTGATGATCTTTATAGCATAGTTTTTCAAATTATACAGTTAACGTTTCAATGGCTCTTTCAATGGCTTTGAATGCATTGATCTTTCCATGCCCTGCTTTGTTGAGATGTTCCATGTCTGACATGCCTTTGATATGATCTGCTGTTGATAACAGAATATCCCTGACCTCTGTTGCTGTAAGATTTGGATTGATAGCGAGCAGGATAGCTGCAACAGCAGATACTATTGCAGTTGCTGCACTGGTGCCGCAAAAAATATCTGTGTAGGCGCCGTTGTTCCTGGTGGTGGAAATAAACAAACCGGGTGCGGCAATATCAACTTCCCTTCCATGACAGGAACCAAATTTCTGGCCATCGGGTGAATTGGAAAGATTCACCCATTCAGACCGGTTATTACAGGCTGCTACTGTAATTACTTCATCCATTACGCCCGGAAACCGTACAGAGCGCTCATCATTCTCACTAATGTAATTTCCTGCCGCAACACAAAACACTATTCCTTTGCTGAAACCATCTTTAATTGCTTCAGCCACTAACATATTGGGTTCTATTTTCCAACTGAGGTTGATGACCCGGACATGATGATCAATAGCTGCCTGTATTCCATCACTGATATGCAGCGGATCTGCCCCCTTTACATTGTCCTGTGTAAAATAAATTCTGCCCGACATCATTTTACAAAACGGGTTGATGCCTGCAACGCCGATTCCATTATTCTGGATGGCTGCAATAACGCCTGCAACAGAAGTGCCATGATGATCCGGGGTTTTCGGCAATAACTTACCCGGACCAAATACACTGAAGTTATTCTGCCAAAGAGTGGGGTTCTGCAGATCAGGATGTCTTGTATCCACACCTTCGTCCAATACAGCAATACAAATATTTGGATCAAGCACGATTTGCCTGTCGGCTATTAATTGCAACCCTTCCAGTATTCCAATATCATCGCCGGGCAATCCATTGTTTTGTCCTGTGTTTTCAAATATCCATTGAGCTGCAAACCGGGGATCATTTAAAACGATTGCCGTGTTTTTAATATGATGTAATACATACGGCTCTGCAAAATCTGCCACCCCGCTTTGGTAATAGCGTTGAGCCAGTTTTGCTAATTTAGACATCGTCATTTTTTTAAAATAACAGATATAAATATGTTTCGTCTTATTGTAAGTTTTTTTCCGGATGAGCCCGTTGGCTTTATTAAAGTCTGCTGTGCTCTTACTGATGCCTCCCCGGAATTTAATGGTCAGTGCCGAAAATTTTTGTTTATGAACCGTAGAAATATTCCGGCTGTTGACTTTTCTTTTTGCTCCCTGCTGATAAATATAATAAGACATAAATGGACGTTGAGCGGTTACCAGTTATAATACAATGCAAGACTTCCCCATGAGTGATTGCGGGCCAGTGGCAAATTGGTTTCTGAGGTACGCATGATATATGGTTGAAAAATGGTTGTGAACTTTCCAATGTTCAACATCACGCCACTCTCTGCTTCAAACAAAAAACGATTCACCTGTTTACCTGTTAATTCGTATTCATTCTTTTTAAACTGCCCTGTCAACAATGCATTGTACACTACGGCCCTGCC
>JAYUTS010000135.1:0-3452 GCA_043754995.1 Chitinophagaceae bacterium | reverse complement strand
ATCTTACCAGTTCACCTGCATTTTCAGGATCAATCAATTTAACACCTGCTTTTGCAGGCGGTAATTCAAACGATGAAACAGATGTAAAGGTGTCAACAGCTAAAGGCTCCACCACTTTCAATGGTTTGGTACGTGCTCCCATAATTCCTTTCATGTTGGGGATGCGTTGTTCAGCCATTCCTTTCTGGCAACTAACTACAACGGGTAAGCTCACTTCGCAGGTTTCTTCACCTCCTTCAATTTCACGTTCAATAGTTGCGGTTGTTCCGTTCACATCAAATTTTATGGCAAGTGAAACATAGGGTTGATCCAGTAATTCGGCAACCATTCCACCAATGGAAGAACCATTGTAGTCGATGGTTTCTTTGCCTGTAAAAACGAGGTCGTATGCACCTTGTTTGGCTACTTCTGCAATTTGAGAAGCAATATAAAAACTATCATGACTATCTGCATTTACACGAATGGCTTCATCACCACCTAAGGCCAGGGCCTTACGGATGATGGGGTCGTTATCTGCTGCCCCAACGTTTACTAAATGAATAATTGCAGAAGAATCTTTTTCTTTCAGTTCAATAGCACGCACCAGGGCATACCATTCATCGTAGGGATTGATGATCCATTGTACCCCTTCCTGTACAAACTTTGTGTTGTTATCGGCGAAGGCTATTTTTGCCGTTGTGTCCGGTGTTTTACTGATGCAAACCAGGATTTTCATTTGTTGTAAATTTTATCTCTTTGATTCCTTCCTCTCTTTTGGAGAGGATTGAGATGAGGTTTAAATTAGTTGTTTATGCAACTAAAGCAAAGATAAAGCTTTGAAGTTGATGGCGGCAAAATTGTCATAAAAAATATTCACAGCCATGGAGAGAATTAAACAGATCCAGGAATTTTTGAAAAGCAGCCCGAACGACAGCTTTTTAAAACATGCA
This sequence comes from Chitinophagaceae bacterium, assembly GCA_043754995.1. Lineage (GTDB taxonomy): Bacteria > Bacteroidota > Bacteroidia > Chitinophagales > Chitinophagaceae > Lacibacter. The sequence continues at coordinate 2,523 of JAYUTS010000135.1, read as the reverse complement.
TTGGCATTAGAATACATCAAGCTGGGAGAAGATACAACAGCACAGAAAATATTTGAAGACTTGCTGAACCATGAGCCAGGTTATGTGGGTTCTTATTATCACCTGGGTAAATTATTCGAACGATTAAATGAAAATGAAAAAGCCATTGAATGGTATGGGAAAGGGATGCTGGTGGCAAAAGAAAAAGGAGAACAGCATGCGTTGGGAGAGTTAAGAGGAGCGTTGGAAGAGTTGACGTTTTGAGTTTTCAGGTTTGTAGTTTTTAGTTATGAGCTGTTAAGCCTTGAATAAACTTTTGTTACGTTCCATTTCAACAGACGTACATTCATTAATCAATATTTGCAAACTGTTTCATGAACCTGTTTTTAAAATTTCAACAATACATTAATCAGCACAATCTTTTCAGCACAAAAGATCATTTACTGCTGGCAGTAAGTGGGGGAGTGGATAGTATTGTGCTGACGGATCTTTGTTACGAAGCCGGATACAATTTTACCATCGCTCATTGTAATTTTCAACTGCGGGGAGAAGACAGTGAAAAGGATGAAGCATTTGTAAAAACCTTAAGCGAAAAATATAAAGTGAAAGTAAAGGTTCAGCGTTTTGATACAGAAGAATATGCCACTTCAAATAAATTGTCTATACAGGAAGCTGCAAGGGTATTGCGTTATGATTGGTTTGAAGAATTAGTGAATGCTGAATTATTATCCCGTCAGACGGGGGCGTCAGACGGAGGTATCCTTATTCACCACCTGCCTGCCGGTAGGCAAGGTTCACCACTCACCATTCACCTCCTCACTGCTCATCATGCCGATGATAATAACGAAACCCTCCTGATGAATTTTTTTCGTGGCACCGGCTTGCATGGGCTTACGGGAATTCCTGTTGCTTATGGTCATGTTAAACGGCCGCTTCTGGGTTTCAGCAAAAATGAATTGTTGGCTTATGCGCAAGAACATCAACTGGAGTACAGGGAAGATGCATCTAATCATTCTTCTAAGTACACAAGGAATTTTTTCCGCAATGAAATTATCCCTGCCATCAGCAAAGTATATCCGCAAGTAAATGAAAACCTGCAGGATAATATCAACCGTTTCAAAGAAATTGAACAGTTGTATAAATTGTCAACACAAGCCATCATTAAAAAACTATGCAAACAAAAAGGGGCTGAAATTCATATCCCTGTAAAACAGTTGATACAATACAGGAACAGGGCATTGATTTATGAAATCATTCATCCTTATGGTTTTTCAGAAAAGCAAATTGATGAAGTAGTAAAGTTGGCCGAAAGCGATTCAGGGAAATATATTGATGCAGCATCAATGAAGTTCCGCATCATCAAACACCGGCATTGGTTCATTATTGCACCTGCACTCTCTACAGAAGGTCAGAATATTGTAATTAAAGAAAGCGATCAAAACATTCACTATGAAGCAGGACACATGACCATTGAGAAATTATCAATCACTAATGAGCTATTATCCACTTCTCAAACAGTTGCAAAAATGGATGAATCGAAAATTCAATTCCCGTTGTTGCTACGCAAGTGGAAGCAGGGAGATTATTTCTATCCATTGGGGATGAAGAAAAAAAAGAAAGTGGCCCGTTTCCTCATTGATCAGAAATTATCCAAAACAGATAAAGAAAAGGTATGGGTTATTGAAAGCAATCAACGCATTATCTGGATTGTCGGGCATCGCATTGATGATCGGTTTAAGATCACGCCATCTACAAAGCAGATATTGAAGATCAGTTACGCTCCGTCTGACGCCCACGTCTGACGGGATTAAGAGAAGCAACAACCCTGCTGAAATGTTTCGGATTTTGATAATTGAAAAGATTCATCAAGATGGAGTGCGAGACAGAATGATCTGAATTGTCACAAACTGAAACTTGGATGCATCAATTGATCCAGGAAGTTTGGTACAACTCCGGGTTCCATTAATATAGTAAATACAATACCCCAAACAGCCCCCCATAAATGAGCACTATGGTTTATATTGTCACCACCCCGCCTGTCCATGTAAATGGTATAGCCGACATATAAGAGTGCAAAAACAATGGCAGGTAATGGTAAAAAGAACACATATAAAGTTTGCCAGGGTGCTAATAAAATAAATGAAAACAAAATGGCTGTTACGGCACCCGATGCACCAAGACTTCTGTAATTGTAATTATTATGATGACGGATATAAGAAGGAATTTCAGATACAATGATTCCGCCGATATAAAATAGGAGGAAACCGATCTTGCCGATCTTGGCAATAAAAAATAATTCCATTGCACGACCAAAAAAATACAAAGTGATCATATTAAATGCCAGGTGCGGAATATCTGCATGAATAAAACCTGAAGTGATAAAACGATAAAACTGTTTTTTTTCCTTGATCATCGGCGGCCAGAAAATCAAATCATTGATGATCTTTTCGCTGTTGAATGCTGTAAAGGAAATGATACAGGTAATAACGATGATGGCCAGAGTAATTGTAAATTCCATTGAATAAATGTAGATGCTAAAGTTTA
>JAYUTS010000134.1:0-7946 GCA_043754995.1 Chitinophagaceae bacterium | reverse complement strand
AGCGAAGCACATGGCAGTGAGCCAAGAGTTATTCATGAAATGTGGGACAACAATATGCACCTGATGAAATTTACCCGGAAAATAAAAGCCGGTGATACGTACAAATTTTCTATTGCAGGTTCTTCTATTACTTCTGCCCATCATGATGATCCGCTGAATGAAGCAGAACGTTTAACCATTTATGCAAAGCTCGAAGGAAGAGAACGCTTACTCAATTTTCATAACAAAGCATGGGATGAATTATGGAAAAGCAGGATCATTATTGAAGGCAATGACCAGGATCAGCAAGACATCAACAGTATGTTGTATCATCTCTATTCTTTCACAAGAGAAGGAACAGCCTTATCACCATCACCCATGGGCTTAAGTGGACTGGGTTATAACGGTCATGTGTTTTGGGATACAGAATTATGGATGTATCCTGCCATGCTTGTATTAAAACCCGAGCTGGCAAAGAGCATGGTGGAGTATCGCTATCAACGCCTTGAAGCAGCCAAACGCAATGCATTCAGCAAAGGATATAAAGGAGCCATGTATCCATGGGAAAGCGCAGAAACAGGAGTGGAAGAAACACCGGTATGGGCATTGAGTGGTCCGTTTGAACATCATATCACCGCATGTGTTGCCATAGCCGCATGGAATTATTATTGTGTAACACAGGATAAACAATGGTTGAAAGAAAAAGGTTATCCTATCCTCAGTGCAACAGCCGATTTTTGGGCAAGCAGAGTTGAACGCAATGGTGCCGGAAAATTTGATATTAAAAATGTAGTGGCAGCAGATGAGTGGGCGGAGAATGTAGATAACAACGCCTTTACCAATGCCGCAGCAAAAGCCAATCTGCAGTTTGCAACGGAAGCTGCAAAGATCTTAGGTATAAACCCCGATGCTGACTGGATGAATGTGGCGAATAATATTCCCATCTTAAAGTTTCCAGATGCTGTTACCAGGGAACATGCAACGTATAATGGAGAAGGGATTAAACAGGCAGATGTAAATTTACTTTCATATCCATTGAAAGAAATAAAAGATCCTGTTGCCATAAAAAGAGATCTTGAATATTATGAAAAGCGTGTTCCCAATGAAGGAACACCGGCTATGACACAGGCTGTGTTTACCACGCTCTATGCAAGATTGGGAAATGGAGAGAAAGCTTATCATTGGTTTCATGATGCTTATGTTCCCAACCTCAACCCGCCTTTCCGTGTTATTGCTGAAACAAAAGGCGGAACCAATCCTTATTTTGCAACAGGTGCAGGAGGTATTTTACAAAGTGTATTGATGGGTTTTGGCGGCTTGGAAATCACACAACAGGGAATTATCCAGATAAAGACGGCATTGCCCAAACAATGGAAGAGTGTAACCATTACAGGTGTTGGCGTGCAGAAGAAAACCTTTGTAAATAAGCATTGAGTTTCATAAAGAATACACGAAGGGGCACAAAGCCCACGGAGGTTTCTTGGTGCCCCTGGTGAAAAACTTTGCTTTTCGAAACAAAAAAAGCAAAGAGAAGTAGATTAGAATACACTAAGAAGTGCTTCAAAAAACTATTCCACATGTTCAATCAAATAATCTGTTCCGTTAAACGTACAAGTATCACCTGTTTGCAAATGCAGCATCGCTTTTCCCAATGGAGATTCCGGTGAAAGTGCAATGATCAACTGATGATCTATTGTTGCTTTACCTAAGCCAATACTGAGAAAGAAGATTCCTTTGTTGGTTGTAACTAAACTGCCTCTTACAATTTGTTCTGTATGAAGAGTGGGGTCAATTTTTTCCAACACGGCTTTTTGTGCAAGGGTTTCTTTTAACTGGCGGCTGATATTTTCCTGTTCAATCTGTAACATGGCCAGTGCCGTTTCATGTTTATCACCGGCTGTTCGCTTGGTTTCATTGCCGGCGCTTTCCGTTAAGTCGTGCAACGATTGTTGCAATAACTGAATTTTATCAGTGATCACATGTAGGTAGTGGCGGTATGTGTTTTCTTTTAATGTCATTGGTGAAAATCAAATATAGAAAAGAAAGGGTAGTGTATCAGTTTAAAAGAGCGGTAAATCAACTCTGCAATCTCTCCACCTCTGCGTGCCACAAACCCACGCCGGGAGACAGAGATCGCAGAGATAAAACAACGTCCGTATCATTTTTTCAAAATGAGGCACTAAAGAATGGGCGCAGCAAAACCAAAGCAGAGAAACCTGTATATTTAATGCTGAAAAAAAGGTTTCATGTTAAATGTTCCATGTTTAAGATTCTTTCTGTTCAGTCGTTCTCCTGTGGCTCAAAGCTTCTTTAGCTCCTGCTTCTCAGCATTGATCCTTATTTTTTTACTTGTGTCCTGTTCCACTGAACAAAAGTTATCGAAGCAAATGAAGAAGGATTTGCTGCGTGATTCTGCGCTCACGAATGCTCATGTGGGAGTGGCTGTGTATGATGTGGAAGCAAAAAAATTTCTGTATCAGCATAACAGCAATAAATATTTTGTACCCGCCAGTAATACCAAACTTCCAACCTTATATGCCGGGTTGAAATACATTGGCGATAGTCTTGTTGGATTGCAATACACGGAACGAAATGATACCATGTTCCTTCAACCAACTGCTGATCCTACTTTGTTGCATCCTGATTATAAACAACAACCGGTTTATGATTTTCTGAAACAGCAAAACAAAACACTCGTCATCAGTAACCGCAACTGGAAAACAGAAGCATTGGGTTATGGCTGGGCATGGAATGATTACCTGGGATATTATGCGGCCGAACGAAGTTCGCTCCCTGTGTATGGCAATATCATTAAATGGATTCAACAACGCAACATTGAACAAAAAGAAAACGGAAAGGATACATCTGCTTCTATATTCACTGATCCGGAGATCAACTGGAAGGCTACCTTCTCAACAAAAAAATCAACTGCATTTGATGTAACACGACCACACACAGAAAATATTTATACCATCAGTGAAGGAAAAGAAATGAAACGGGAGTTGGAAATTCCTTTTGTTACAAACGGGTTGCAATCAGCACTTGAACTTTTAAAAGATACATTACATAAAGAGATAACAGAGCAACCTTTTCAAACAGCAAACATCAAATTTCAAACAATAAAAACACAGCCTGTTGATTCTCTCTTCAAACCCCTTATGCATCGCAGTGATAACTTCTTTGCGGAGCAAACATTGCTGATGGTGAGTAATAAGCTGCTTGGCTATATGGATGAGCAGAAGTTGATTGATTCTTTATTGAAGAGTGATCTCAGCGGGTTTCCTCAAAAACCCAGGTGGGTAGATGGAAGTGGACTGAGCCGTTATAATTTATTTACACCCGAAGACTTTGTATGGTTGCTGGGTAAAATGAAGGATGAATTTGGTTTGGACCGTTTGAAAACCATCCTGCCAACAGGTAACACCGGCACACTTCGTAACTACTATAAAGATGAAACAGGGTTGATTTTTGCAAAAACAGGTACGCTTACCGGGCATATTGCTTTGAGCGGGTTTCTCATAACCTCTAAAAACAAGCTGCTGATCTTTTCTGTGCTGGTGAACAACCACAATGTTTCAGCCACTGCCGTTCGCCGGGCGGTTGAACAATTCCTGCAACAGATCCGCAGAGAGCAATAAGTGTAAAATAACCTGTTGGGCTAAAGCCCGTATCAGTTTATGTATCATTAACCCAAGCCTTAATGCTTTGGTTATAAGCCCATGCATTCTCATGGGCTTTAGCCTGCAACTTGAAAATGCAACTCATAAAAATATTCTATTGCACAGGCAGCATTTACTTCTTCTACAGGAACTATTAGATAGATATCCTGTTAAAAAGACCCTTATGCTGGAACTTATCCGTAAAACAGCAACTTAATCCAAAATGATCTGCCTTGCTTTAGCCCTGGCAGATACTAAACCACTTTTTTATGAAGAAGTTTATTTACTCTTTTCTTGCAGTGTTCTGTTTATTCTTAACAGCAACACGAGCCCAAACAAATCCCTGTGCCGGCAAAGCTAATTTTCAGTTGACCATTAATGTTAACACTGTCAGTTTTGTTTCTATCAACACATCTAATATTGTACTGGAACACTATTGGAAATTTGGTGATGGAACAAGCTCCAATGCAGTTAACCCGGTACATCAGTATCAATTGCCCGGCAACTATCGTGTTGTACATTACATTAAAGACGTTGCAAGAAATTGCTACGATTCTGCCGTAAAAGAATTTCAACTCAATTTCACCCCTTCCTGTGAGTTGTTACAACCAAAGTTTGAATGGGAAAGAGATGCAGCTAATCCTAACAGGATTAAATTCTTTAATCAGTCGTTGCCCAATGCGCCGCCAACAGTGTTGTTGTATAAATGGAGTTTTGGTGATGGTACTTATTCAACTGAAAAAAATCCTGTACATATTTACAATGCACCGGGTCAGTATAATGTTTGTTTAACTATCCGTTATGCAAATAGCAATTGTGAAAAAACACTTTGTATAGTTGTAACCATACCGGCACCCTGTAACCTGCAACCTAATTTTGCCTGGGCTGCTGATCCGGTAAACCCACTCAAACTAAAATTCACCAATCAAACTGTTGTTCCGGCAAATACAGCACAGGCAAAATGGAGCTTTGGCGATGGAACAACCAGTACAGAATGGAGTCCCACACATCTATACGCCCATCCAGGTATCTATACGGTTTGTTTAAAAGTCTATATCAACAATATCTGTGTTAAAGAAATTTGTAAACAAGTTGTAGTAAGAGACTGTAACATTGAACCCAATTTTATCTGGGCTGCTGATCCGGCAAACCCACTCAAACTAAAATTCACCAATCAAACCGTTGTTAGTTCCATAAACGCACAGGCAAAATGGAGCTTTGGCGATGGAACAACCAGTACAGAGTGGAACCCCACACATCTTTACACGCAACCCGGTATCTATACCGTTTGTTTAAAAGTCTATATCAGCAATATCTGTGTTAAAGAAATTTGTAAACAAGTTGTAGTAAGAGCTTGTAACATTGAACCCAATTTTGCCTGGACCATCGACGACGTATTTCCATTACGTGGTGTGAAGTTTCATAATCAAACAGCACTTATAAGCAATGCGCTTCCATTAAGTGTAAAGTGGAACTTTGGTGATGGCACCGGCAGTAATGAATGGAGCCCCTTCCATGATTACCAGCAACCTGGTACCTATAAAGTTTGTTTACGTATTGAATTCTTCCCTGGCTGTGTAAAAGAAATTTGTAAGGAAGTAACCATTCCTGCACCGGTGAATTGTGAACGCCTCAGTTCATTTAAGATGGAACGAATTCCGAATGAGCCGAATGCATTTGTGTTCAAAGCCGATTTCGTCAGTACAACGTTGAAATATACATGGACCTTTGGTGATGGCACCGGCGCACTTGGTTCTAATGCAAGACACAAGTATGATCGTCCCGGCCGTTATATAGTTTGTTTAACTGTTTACCGTGCTGAGAACTGTGCATCTACAACCTGTAAAGAAATTGTAGTTGGCCCGTTGAATTGCGAACAGACTTATGTGAAGTTTGAATACCAGCGTCTCAATCCACCAATAGGTAATGCAATCAAGTTTACAGCAGTAAGTAATCAAACTATTGTTGCACAACGCTGGACCATTCAGAAAAGCAATGGAACAATTCCGGTGATCATCAATGCATCCAACCCAACCTATATTTTCCAGGATACCGGCACCTATAAAGTTTGTTTGCGTGCTGAAACAAGCAATGATTGCGTAAAGGAATATTGTGAAGTGATCCGCATCTATCATGTGCCCAATACATGCACCATGCAGATTATGCCGAATCCTGCTGTAACAACGATCAATTTTAAATTGCAGGTTGAAACGCAACAAATCGTTACAGCCTCTATTATTGATATAACAGGGGTACGCAAAGCAGTATTCTATTTAAATGCAACAGTTGGTCTCAACACATTTACATTACCTGTTGCAGTACTTCCTGCCGGGTATTATACACTGGAAGTAAAAGTGGGTAACCGTATCTGTCACGGACGGTTTCAGAAAGTAAATTAGTGTGATTGGTTTTGAATAAAATAAAAGGGCATCATTTGATGTCCTTTTATTTTGTTGAAGTTTTTATAAGTTAGCGCCCAAACATTTTCTCCAGCTCCTCTTTCTTTAACTCCATATAAGTAGGAAAACCATTAGAAGTAGCATTGGGTTGCGTACAGTTAAACAAATCATCCACTAACTGTTTCATTTCTTTTTGTGTAAGGGAGCGACCCGGTTTAATGCTGTGTTGTTTTGCCAGTGAACGGGTAAGCTTTTCCCGTTTGGAAAATTTCAGATCACTGCTGTAATGTTTAAACTGTTCCAGCAATAATTCAATGGCCCTGCTTTCATTTCCCTGTTCAACATCAGCAGGCGTGCCTTGAATGACAAATGTATCTTTCCCGAATGGCTCAATATGATAACCGAGTTGATGCAGGTCGGTTGTAAGATCCTGTAACAACATAGCATCCTGCGGCGAGAGCTGCATAGTGGAAGGAAATAAACTGCGTTGTGTGGCAATGGCTTTACCATCTGCTGCTGCTAAATATCTTTCATACAATACCCGCTCATGTGCATTTTGCTGATGAATGAGCAACATGCCTTTATTGGTTGATGCAAGAATATAGGTGTTGTGCAGTTGCGTAAGATCCGTATCGCTGATGGTTGGTTGATTATTTGCAAAAGATGATTGTACAGATTTGCTTTCAGACTGCTGACTGTCGGCTACCGGCTCACTACTTCCTGCTGATTCCCTCCAATGCTTCAACTCACTTTTCTGCTGCGGATCAATTTTATGTGCTGCATGTTTTTGTGTAAAGGTTTGATACAAAGAAGAAGAGGATGCCTGCGATTTTTGCTCGGCTGTAAAAGGTTTGCTTACTGCATCTAATTGTTGAATGGCAGGATCCAGATTAAAATCCAGTGTAGGAGTGATGCTGAACTGTGCCAACGCATGTTTCACTGCAGATTGTACAAATGCATAGATGATCTTTTCATCTTCAAATTTAATTTCCTGTTTGGTAGGATGCACATTGATGTCTATCTGTGCAGGATCCAGGTCAATGAACAAAACATATGCAGGGAAACTGTCGCTTGCAATCATTTCCTGGAAAGCACCGGCGACGGCATGATTGAGGTAAGCACTTTTAATAAAGCGTTTGTTCACAAAAAAATACTGATCACCTCTTGTTTTTTTGGCTGTTTCAGGTTTACCGATAAAACCAAAGATGTTCATGTAATCGGTTTGTTCATCAACTGAAACTAATTTGGCATTGTATTGATTGCCGAGCAACTGTACAATGCGTTGTTTTAATGTTCCTTTTTCTAAATGAAATAACTCCTGTCCGTTTGCCGAGAGGGAAAAGAAAATTTCAGGATACGCCATACTCACACGAATGAATTCATCTGCAATGTGACGCATCTCAGCGGCATTGCTTTTTAAAAAATTCCGGCGTGCAGGAACGTTGAAGAATAAATTCTTCATGGCAATACTGGTGCCATTGGCCGCAGCTACAGGTTCCTGTTTTGTAACAATGCTGTTTTCAATTTCAATCAATGTGCCTGCAGTGTCAGTTGCTTTCTTGGTTTTGATTTCTACCTGCGCAACGGCAGCAATGGAAGCCAGTGCTTCACCCCGAAAGCCCATGGTTTTAATACGGAAGAGGTCATCTATCTCCCTGATCTTGGAAGTAGCATGCCGTTCAAAAGCCATACGGGCATCTGTTTCACTCATGCCCATACCATTGTCAATGACCTGTATTAATTGTTTACCTGCATCATTGATGATGAGTTGAATATCGGTGGCCCCTGCATCCACTGCATTCTCCAGTAATTCTTTTACAGCACTTGCCGGTCGTTGAATAACTTCACCTGCAGCTATCTGGTTGGCAATATGATCGGGCAATAATTGAATGATATCCGGCACTTACAC
>JAYUTS010000133.1:0-7947 GCA_043754995.1 Chitinophagaceae bacterium | reverse complement strand
AGCTCTGCAAAATCTTTTAACTGGTACAAACTGTTATCATGAATAAATGAAACAACCTGTTTGTTACGGATACGGCTAAGATCAATGTCGTGAACGTTATTGTGCAAGCGTATGCAATTTTAATGGCAACGAAAATAAGTTGTTTGGCTTAATTGACAAGGGATAAAGTAGGCCTGTTTTGGGTTATAACGATCCATTAGGAATGAAGTAAGAACTCAGGAATAGATCTTCTTCAGCAATTTTTCTTTTACTTCTCCAAACCATTCGTCTTTTAAGATGCTCAGCACAATACTGTTTCTTCTGCCGCCGGCTTCAATAGTCATATTGCTGCGGAGGATTCCTTCTTCTATACAACCAATGGCTTTCATAGCATTGATGGAGGGTTGATTGGCGGCATCAGCTCTCAGTTCAACACGTTCCAGTTTCCATTCTTCAAATGCAAAGGAGAGCAGTAGTAATTTACAATGCCTGTTTAAACCTGTTCGCTGAAAAGCTTTGCCATACCAGGTATAGCCCAATTGAGTACAGAGGTTGTTTTGCTGTATATCATAAAACCGAGTGCTTCCTGCATAGCTGTTGGTTTGTTTGTCAAACACGATAAAGGGATATTCAATGCCCGCCATTTTATTTTGTGTAGCTGTTGTAATATAATTCTTCATTCCTTCTTCTCCTGCCGGACTGATCAATGAATATTTCCAAAGATCAGCTTCGTTTAATGCAAACGGAAGCAGGTGCTCAATATCTGTTGTAAGCATAGGCCGCAACAATACCCGTTCATCTTCCAGCATAATTTCCTGTTGTGTGATATTGGTTATCATCCTTCCACTCTTTTAATATCAGCACCTAAATTTCTCAATCGTTCATCAATGTATTGATAACCCCTGTCGATCTGTTCAATATTTTGAATAGTGCTTTTTCCTTCTGCACTCAATGCTGCAATAAGCAGGGCCTGTCCTGCACGAATGTCGGGGCTGCTCATGGTAATGCCTCTCAACTTTTGTTCACGCTCCAAACCAATGACTACAGCCCGGTGCGGATCGCATAAAATAATCTGTGCACCCATATCAATGAGTTTATCTACAAAAAACAAACGGCTCTCAAACATTTTCTGGTGAATGAGTACGCTTCCTTTTGCCTGGATGGCTGTTACTAAAACAATGCTCAACAAGTCAGGAGTAAAACCGGGCCATGGATGATCAGAGATGGTCAATACGCCTCCATCAAAATAACGTTGCACTTCATATAACTCCTGTTCGGGTATATGAATATCATCACCTGTAATATTTAATTGAATTCCCAGTTGACGAAATTTTTCAGGTATGATGCCCAAATGTTCAACGCCTGCACCTTTAATAACAATGTCGCTTTGTGTCATAGCAGCTAAACCTATGAAAGAACCCACTTCAATCATATCAGGTAATATACGATGTGTTGTTCCGGCTAAACTACTTACACCTTCTATGCTTAACAGGTTGCTACCAATGCCATTAATTTTTGCACCCATGCTATTGAGCATGGCACACAATTGTTGAATGTAAGGCTCACATGCTGCATTGTAAATGGTTGTTGTACCGCTGGCCATACTTGCAGCCATCACAATATTAGCCGTGCCTGTTACAGATGGTTCATCGAGTAACATCTCAAGACCTTTTAATTCATCTGTTGTTAAATGAAAAAACCCATCCTCTGCATGATAATTGAAAGCTGCACCTAATTTTTCAAAACCAATAATATGTGTATCGAGTCTTCTTCTTCCAATCTTATCTCCACCCGGTTTTGGAATAAATGCTTTGTGAAACCTTGCCAGCATAGGCCCGGCAAGCATTACAGAGCCCCGCAACTTTCCGCTTTTCCTTTTAAACGTTTCGCTGTGCAGGTAATCAATATTCACATCATCGGCCTGGAATATGCAGGTATCTCTCTGCGGCCGTTCGATCTTTACGTTCATTTCGCCAAGTAATTCAATGAGCAGGTTCACATCAACTATATCGGGGATATTGGTGACCGTTACTTTTTCTGCCGTTAGTAAAACAGCACTGATAATTTGCAGGGCTTCGTTCTTGGCGCCCTGTGGAATAATTTCGCCTTTTAATTTTTTACCGCCTCTTACTTCAAATGAATGCATGGTTGATTTTTTTCTTGTACGAAAGTAGGGATAACAAAAATCCCTCTTGCTGTTGAACAAGAGGGATGCAAAAATATTTTTTTGAGGACATCAATAACGTTTCTTGAATTTTCCGCCGCCACCACTGCCACCGCCACGTGGATCTCTGCCGCCGCCACCGCCGCCACGATTATCTCTTCCACCACCACCGCTACCGCTTCTCTGTTGAAAATGTTTCTTGAATTTTCCACCACCACTACGGCTGTCTCTTTCCCTGAAATCATCGCTGGGCCTATACTGGCGAACAAAAGGGCGATTATTAAATTCAAGTTCGCCTTTCGTAATAGCGCTTAACTCAGCCTGTATAGCATCATCATGAATATTTTCTTTGTGCCAGTTGTTGTAAGAAAGTTTCATGTAATAAGCAATGGCATTGGCAAAGCCCTGTTTCTTTTCGGGGTTCTCTTCTTTCAATGCCTTGTCAATCACCACTTCAATATTCTTGCCTAAATGATTGTAACGGGGGTAACGTTTAGGATAAGGTAATTGATGTGGTTTTGCTTTTAATGTTTCACTGGTAGGGATGGGATAAGGGCTATCAACATCCAGTTTAAAATCGGCAATTAAAAACAAATGATCCCACAATTTATGCCTGAAGTCTTCAACGTTTTTTAAATGTGGATTTAAAAATCCCATCAATTCAATTACCACATGAGCCTGTTCCTGGCGTTTATCCCGGTCCTCAATGGTAAGGATATGATCCACCATTTTCTGGATATGCCGGCCGTATTCACGTATGGTTAAATGATTTCTTGTAGTATTATATTCCATACTCCATTCCAAATTTGTCATATACAAAGGTAAGCAAAGGGCTCATATAAATAAAGCTGCCCTTAAAAAAGGGCAGCGGGTTATTAGTGGTAAACAAAAAGTGTCTCGAAGGTTAAAATCTTATTGTTTTACGATTTTTTCTGTAGAAATCTCAGAACCATCTATGATCTGCAGCAAATACATACCATTTGTAAGCTGATTTGTATTGATACGGTTAAGACCGATGTTCATTTTGCCATTTGCCACATTGCGTCCGTTCATATCCAGCAATCTCCAGTTATAAACACCTGTGCTGTTAACAGCCAGGGAGCTTCCATGAACTAAGTTTGAAAGGAGGTTGTATTTTGAAATACCATTGACCTCACGTAATGAAACAATGTTTGAGTAGTATTTCAGTTGTGACGATGTTATAACATGTAATCTGTAATAAACAGTTCCTTTTTCGTAAGGTTGATAAACAAACTTGCGAAGCGTTCCGTTTACTTCCTGCAGATCTGTAAAAGTTCTGCCATCCGTAGATGTTTCAAGTGTAATGGACTCAATGGGTTCATCTGCAACAATGTTCCAGTTTAAATCATGTTTATTATTGGCAATTGCGCCATTTAAAGTAAGACTGTAAACAGGAAGGGTTGAGTTAGGAAGAAAAGCTCCACTCATAACATAGTTACCCAGCATGCCATAGTTGATGGCATTGGCATTGGCGATATTGGTAACTTTTAAGAAATAAGTTCCTCCATTTAAAGTACTATCAATAATTGATTGAACAGATGTTGTTGGGTTGTATGTATTAATAACAGTACCATTGCTGGCAAGTAATGATACCTGTATATCAATATTGGATGATTGAAAACCACCGGTGCCGGTGACACTGGAAGGTATAGCACTCATTGTAAAATGACCTCTTTCGGGGAGCGTTACACGAAACATATCAATATCGTTTGTGCTGTTTACAAAACCATTCACGGCATACGTTTGTCCGTTGAAAGCAACGTTTGAGGATTGGTTGGTTGAATTGCCTACACTATCAGTTCTATAGCCGAAATTATTGGCATTGCCGGATATGATAGCAAGATCATTCTGAACGGAGTTGCATCCACCCGTAGTAGTACCGGTGTGCCAGAGCGACAAATTTTTTGCATAACTGTTACCCATAATAGGAGCCCAGCCTATTTCACTATTATTTGCTCCTGTACCGGGATTATATTCATTCAAAAAAGTACAGTTGGCATCATATCTTGTTTGATGATTTAAACCAAGGCTATGCCCTGATTCATGTGAACAGGCTTCACCAACATTTTTTGTGTTATGTGCCAATAAATTACTGAATACAAATCCGGGCACTTCTATTCCCCATCGAAACGATTCAATGTAAGCAACACCACCGGCACTTCCGTACCATGTACTGTAAGAAGTAACTATAATACGTTGTCTTTTTGTTGGAAGAGCAGCAAAATAAACAGTGGAGTCAGTTGTAATGTTCAGGTTAAAAGGTCTGAAATCTTCAGCCACCTGGTTAAACACTGCAGTAATCTGCTCATTCGTAAAAGTTGGCGGCGTAGCATAAAATGAAGTGCCTCCATTCCAATATGGAGAACTAACTGTTTGGCCATCAAAATCTAAGAAAATAACGGCAGTTGTTTGTGAAGGATAGCTGTTTAATTTAGGAACCTGAGCTGTTGCTTTTATAGCAACTGTTGCAAAAAAAACAACAAAGCATACGGTTAAAAAGAGTTTCATAGAATTGGATTTTAATAAGGATATAGATATAAAATATATTCAACCGGACTTACAAACAAATCAATCTGCAATCAGATTTGAAACTTGCTTTTTGGTCCATATATAATTACCGGTAACAGGATCTTTGTCCAGCATCAGCATATCGCTGTGATTTTTGCTGATAATAATTCCCCTGTAAACAATTGTTTGATCAGGAAGAATAAGTCTGGATAATGATAACACCATACCTTCTGTATCTGACGATTGAATAGAAATAGTTGTTAAGCCCGGAACATCATTATTAATGGAAGAAACATTTCCTTTAACAATGAGCCTTGAGTTTACAACTACTTCCACAGGTTGCTTCGCCTGTAAATTCATCACATCTTCAATAAAAGTTGGAGTTAAGGCAAATTTTTCTGAAAGGCCCGCAAATAACTGCGGCTTTACATCATGCTTTGTACGGCCCGATTCAAATTTAAGTTCCTGAGAAAATGAAAGGAAAGCTGATGTACAAAATAACAGTACAAATGTTAGCTTCTTCATAGTTTACGGTTTTAGGATATAGAGATATTGATTTCCACATCAAATATAGATTGATGTATAATAGTATGCAATAAGTGAAAATGCTTAAAATAAATAGACCCCGCTGGAAAGCGGGGTCGTTTACCCAAAATCCACATTGTAAAACCATCAATGTATCCTGACTCTTTCCTGTTGTGAAAGAAATATTCTTAATTCGTAAACCACTAAAACACAATAATTTATTCTAAAATTCACAACCTGAACCTTTCTATATTTAGCAATTACTGTTCCAAAACGCATGATCTGTTCATCTTTTTTTTTGAGGGTATAAAAAAAATCAAATATTAAGTGAATATGCTTAATTCAACTGCCGTAAAATCCACATCATTTTAAAGTTTCGCAATCATTGCAGCAAATTATTCATTCAATGTAATGTAAAAGTAAGACTTAGAAAGGGTTCTTACAATCGTATTTCCTTTGAATTAATGCTTGGGAAATCAACGGTTTTTGATGTACTATTTGCTGTAATTGCTAAGTATAAAAAGTTTATGTTGAACTTATTTGCAGTATTACTTTCTCTTGATTCTTTCACACTTACCTTTGCTGCCTTAATAAATGAAGATCGCTATTAATACAAGGGCAATGCTTCCGGGGAAAATGGAGGGTTATGGTTACTTTATTGGGGAGGTATTTACAAGAATTGCCCGTTCACACCCTGAGCATCAATTTTATTTTCTTTTTGATCGTCCAACTGCAATGGATTTTAGCGACATTGCCAATATTCAAACGTTGGTTGTAAAACCGCAGGCAAGGCTTCCGCTTTTATGGAAGATATGGTACAACCTGCAAATACCAGATGCATTGAAAAAAATCAAAGCAGATGTATTTGTAAGCCCCGATGGGTTTTGTTCACTTCATACTACTGTTCCGCAATGTTTGGTTGTACATGATCTTGCTTTTTTGCATCATCCTGACTTTCTGAAAAAAAGTCATTTGAATTATTATAAAAAATACACTCCAAAATTTCTTTCAAAAGCTAAAGTCATTGCTACTGTTTCTGAATTTTCAAAACAGGATATCATCAATCAGTATAAAATTGATGCAGCAAAGATTCATGTAACTTATAACGCAATCAATCCTGTATTTCAACAATTGAATATGGATGAAAAAGAAAAGATAAAACAGCAATTTACAGGTGGTTGTGAATATTTCATTTTTGCCGGAGCTATTCATCCAAGAAAGAACCTCATTAATTTACTCAAAGCTTTTTCTTTATTTAAGAAAAAACAAAACAGTAATATGAAACTGATGATTACCGGACGAATGGCATGGAAAACAAATGAGTTTATAAAATTGCTGAACAGTTTCAAATTCAGAAATGATGTTGTACTTACGGGCTATGTGTCAAAACAGGAATTGGCAAAACTAACCGCATCAGCTTACGCAATGGTTTATCCATCTTATTTTGAGGGTTTTGGCGTGCCCCCTTTAGAGGCTTTGCAATGTGGCGTGCCTGCCATTGTTTCCAACACCAGCGCCATGCCCGAAGTTGGGGGTGATAGTTATTTGTATTGTGATCCACGCAACTTTGAAGACATTGCTGCTAAAATGATGCTCCTGTATAAAGATGAAAATTTAAGAAATCAATTAATTGAAAAAGGGAAACAACGGCTTGCTTTTTTTTCATGGAATGATACAGCCCAAAAAATGTGGGATTGTATTACGCTGGCTGCCGTTGCTGAATAGTGTAACTTCGCAAATAATTTATGTATGCATAAAAGTAATATTACAATTGATGTTTATCTTGACGATAACAAAGTACCTGAATCCATAAAGTGGAAAGCAAGCGACAGTAATGCAGATATGGAACAGCAGGCAAAGGCTATGATGGTTTCATTTTGGGACGGTGCAGATAAATCGGCTTTACGAATTGATTTGTGGACCAAAGAAATGATGGTAGATGAAATGGCCGATTTTTATTACCAGTTATTGATGACGATGGCTGATACATTTAACCGTGCTACCAATAATCAGGAGCTTACAGATGATATGAAATTTTTTGCAAAAAATTTTTTGAAGAAATTTAAAGATATTCAACTCAAAGAAAATCAATAATAAGATGAACCTTGAACAACAGATCATGGCACAAATGAAAGATGCCATGAAAGCAAAAGATGAAGCAGCATTACGTGGACTAAGAGCAATTAAAGCAGCTATCTTAATAGCAAAAACTGCGGAAGGTGGTGCTGCATTTGCTGCAGAAGATGAAATAAAGCTGCTGCAGAAATTAGTTAAGCAACGAAAAGATTCATTGGAAATATTTCAGCAACAAAACAGAACAGATCTTGCAAAAAAAGAAGAAGATGAAATTGCCGTAATAGAAAAATTCCTTCCCCAACAATTAGGAGTTGATGAATTGAAAACTTTAATAGCAACAATCATTGCTGAAGTTGGGGTATCTTCTCCTGCTGATATGGGTAAGGTAATGGGCGCTGCAACTAAACAACTGGCAGGGAAAGCCGATGGCAAAACAATCAGTGCAATTGTAAAAGAACTTTTAAACAAATAATTTGATCATTGATATTATTTTTGCAGTGTTGGTGGTCATGGCCATTTTTCAGGGGTTTCAACGGGGCCTTATCATAGCTGTGTTTTCTATTGCCGGATTGATAGTTGGACTTGCAGCAGCATTAAAGTTAAGTGCTGTTGTTGCAGGCTGGCTGGCACAATCAACAAATATCAATACAAAATGGTTGCCGGTTGCTGCATTC
>JAYUTS010000132.1:0-7958 GCA_043754995.1 Chitinophagaceae bacterium | reverse complement strand
CTTTGCGTGCAAGATAACCGGGATTTTTTCGCATAGCCGGTACAATCTCTTTCATGATAATACTGTTGGGAATGGTCCATTGCGGATAGGTAACCATATCACTGATCTGGCTGGTGAGTAAGGGAGTTCTGGTATTCGGTTTACCAATCACTACTTTACTTTCGAGTTTGATTGAATCATTTTCCCATAGCTCCAGTTTATATGCAGGCAGGTTTACCCAGATATACCGTTTGGGCATTTGTGGTGGCAATACTTTATACCTGTCAAGATTAATAGCTATCCGTTTAAATTTTTCAGCATCTGTATTATTGAGTGAACGGATCAATTGAACACCATACCTCCCATCAACTGTAAGTTTTCTTTTTTGCTGTACGTTAAAAATAGCATCTTTTAAATCAGTTGAATCAATGTCGTTATCCTGCCAGCTCAGCACTCCCTCTTCCCTCAGTCTTCTAACTAGTGTTTTAATAAATACCAATGAATCTTTAAAAGGATATGATACATAGGTGTACTGCGTTTTAAAATTTGCACTGTCTAAAAACCGGTTGATTGCTTTGCGCAGTTCCACATATCCTTTGTGTTTTGGTTCCAATGCATGAAACACATCAGCAACATTTTTACCATTGATGACTTCCTGCAGATTTTTATGATAAAAATTATCGGTTAAACTGGAATCAGGATTCATATAAGTACTATCAACACCCAATCTCCCGATATGAAGATGTGAAGCCACTCTGAAGAAAGCATCTGTAAGCATCATATCAGCTTTGCTCCAGAGTGTTGCATCCTGCCGGTCGCCTGTTGATGCAGTGTCTGCTGCAAATCGCCGAACAATGGATTGCAATGGTTGCTGATGATAATCATCAGGGAACAGCCCATACTCTCTTGACATCTCAATAAACTGCAATAATGAATCGGCAATAGGCAACCAGTTTTCCTGGCTGCTCCAGATGCTTTTATAATTGTTTTCTTTATAATAATCATTTACTACTGTTACAAGTGCTAAGTCTGTAGTATCATCGAGCTTTCCCTTTTTTGAAACAGTGCGATCTAAGAGTTGTTGAATGTTTTTGGTTACACGTTCATCCATTTGTTCGGGTTCGGTAACAATATCTTTTTTCTCTTCTTCTTCATTATTACAGGACACTAATAAACAAACAGAGAAAAAAAGGCTAAAAAAAAATTGCAGGGAGAGATTTCTTTGATTACTCATTCATTGATTACATTTATCAGACCATTACTAACTTCGACAGGAATGGTTATTTTTCAGATATATAAAATAGCGATTAGGTTGCATATTACCAGTAAGCCTGGCTTGTTTTTCCTGCCATTACATTATCCATCTGTACAACAACTGAATACCAGTGTTTAGTGTTGAATTTATCTTTTAAAGAAACTGAAAATATTACTGATTCATTTCAATAACATCTACAACGGCCTCTGTATTTATGGTTCCATACACATGTGGAAATGTATCTTCAGTTGAAGGACTCCATTCAAACACGAAACGACAGCTAAGTTGATCGGTATCAATAATAAGTTTTACAATACCTGTTCTATCGGCAAAATAACGTTCAAGCACAGCAGCTACCTGGTGCTCCTGTGAGCAGTGAATAAAACCTTCGGCTTTTAAAGAAGGAGATTCGTAAAAACCTTTTTCTTTTGCTGCGTTCCATTCAGCAGCTGTTGTAACATGATAAATAATGGGCATCGTTAACGTTTAATTTCGTTGAGTTCAATTAAATAACCATCAGGGTCGGCAAGATAGATCTGAACAGCACCATCAAAACGAACCTGTTTATGAAAGTTTATTTTATGTTGGCTTAAATATTTTTCAGCAGCATTAATGGATTGCACAAACAATGCAAAGTGGCTTCCATTGCGGTCATTCTTTACATCAAAATCTCTTCCTGCCAGTAAATGGATCTGTTGATCTGTGCCCAACTTAAACCAGGAACGAATTGCTTTGAGTGAATCCGGAACTGCAACAGGGGTTAATCCCATCACTTCTTTATAAAATTTAGTACTGGCTGCAATATCTTTTACATGTAAAGCAACATGATTGTGTTTAACCACTTTAATCTTTACATCTGTTTGTGCAAAAGAGAAAGCAGTAGTGAATAAGGCAAAGAAGACAATCGTTAATCGTAAAAACATACAATAAAATTTTACACTAAGTTGAGTGTTGATTCGTATCAACTTGTTTTATTACTCCCCTTCAGGCCTGCCCGCCGTATTACTTTGGGAGGCGGGGGTTGGGTGCACAATTCTTTTAATCTGTTGCTCCTGCATCATCAGGTCTGCCAATACCAAAGCGGTAGCTGCTTCCACAATCACCGGCGCCCTTAATGCAACACAAAGATCATGACGGCCTTTGATAGAGAATTTTTCCATTTGTTCCGTATCCCAGTTTAAACTTGTTTGTTCTTTAGGTGTTGAGGAAGTTGGTTTGATGGCAATACGAAACAGCAGTTCATTTCCATTCGTAATACCACCAACTATTCCACCTGCATGATTGGTTTGTGTTTTACCGCTCATATCTTCAATGGCATCGTTATGTTCACTACCAAACATTTTTGCTGCGGCAAACCCGGTACCAAACTCTACACCCCGCACAGCCGGAATTGTAAACATCATTTGTGCAAGTAAAGATTCAACAGAATCAAAATAAGGCTCACCTAAACCAATAGGTAATCCATTTACTTTACATTCAATTAAACCACCAACAGAATCTTTTGCATCAATGGCTTTCTGTAAACCTTTCTCCAGATCTTTTTCTCCACCTATCTCAATTACCTCGGCATGAATGCCGAGGCCAGTCATCAATTTTTTTGCAATAGCTCCTGCGGCAACTAAGCCTGTTGTTAATCTTGCACTGAAATGCCCGCCACCACGATAATCTTCATGTCCGTTAAATTTTTGATGCGCTACCCAATCAGCATGACCGGGACGGGGGATACTACGTTGCTTATTATAATCTTCGCTTCTTGTATTCTTATTGTCGAACAGAATTGTAATAGGGAACCCGGTAGTCTTGCCATTAAAGAGACCACTTTTAAAAATGGGATAATCTGCCTCCTGTCTTGGAGTAGTTCCTTTTTGTTTACCGCCTTTTCTGCGTTCAAGATCAGGTAAGAGATCATCTTCAGTTAAAGCCAAACCGGCAGGACAACCATCAATGGTAATGCCTACACATTCGCCATGCGATTCGCCAAAGATGGATACCCGAAATAATTTACCGAATGAATTCAATGTTGTTTGGTTTTTTTATAAAGATACGTTTGCACCTAATACTTTCAAGTGCTCATAAAAATCAGGATACGACTTATTCACTGCATCTGCTTTTCCAATCGTCACCGGTCCATTTGCTTTTAATGCAGCAACAGCACAAGCCATAGCAATACGATGATCATGACGTGAATGAACTGTTGCTGATTTTATTCCGCCTCCGCTATGAATGATCATGAGATCATCCTGCAGATCGATCTGCACACCCAGTTTTTCAAATTCTTCCTGTAAGGTAACGGCACGGTTACTTTCTTTATGTACTAAGCGTTTGGTTCCTTCAATGACTGATTTGCCATTACAATTAGCAGCGAGTGCTACCAATGGCGGAAAGAGATCGGGGCATTCTGTTGCATTGAAATGAAAAGCCTTTAACGGTGCCGGACCAATTTCAATTTGCTCAGGTTGAACAGAAAGAATACAACCGCAATCCATTAATGCCTGCAGCACAGCTTTATCAGCCTGGGTAGAAAATACATCCAACCCTTTTACAGTAATGTTTCCTGCAATAGCTCCTGCAACCAATAAAAAGGCAGCACCGCTCCAGTCGCCTTCTACTGTATAATGGTGAGTTGTTTGTTTCGATTCGTGAGTATCAGCAGCAAAATAAAATTCTTCGTAATTTTTATTCTCCGGTATTTTCAAACCAAATTGTTTCATCACATTCAATGTGAGATCTATATAAGGTCTGCTCTTTAGATTATTCACTTTAATGGAAACATTACTTGCATTACTGCCTGAATAAGCCATAAGCAATCCTGTTAAAAATTGCGAGCTGAGTGAACCATCTATTTGAATATTTTTTGGAACGATTGGCCCCTGGATGCTCAATGGAAGTTTACCGCCATTGCTTTTCACTTTGATATCAAGCTGTGGTAATATCTCATCAAAAAAATCCATGGGTCTTGTTGTAAGACTACCTGTACCATTAACAGTAATTGCATGAATACTTAATGCAACCAACGGAGTGAACATTCGGATACTGAGTCCTGATTCACCGCAATTAATTTCACTGCCAATGGGATTTACACCATTGCTGGTAACGATCAGTTCATTTCCATTTGTTTCAATCACTGCTCCCAGTTTCTGAATAATATCCAGTGCTGCTTTATCATCATTGCTGTTGCCCGGGTTTTTAATTACACTTACTCCCCCTGCAAGCAATGCAGCAGCACAAGCTCTTTGCATGGAGCTTTTGGAAGCATTGGTTTGAATGCTTCCGGATAATGTTGATGGTTGAATGATTGCTTTCACAATTATAAGCTTGTAATGATCTTCTTTAAATCTGTCATCGGAATATTCTTCACCACTCCCTTACCAATCTTTTCCAGCAACACATAATTCATTTCACTCTTCACTTTCTTTTTATCCTTCTGTAAAATTTCAAATGCTTTTGTCTTATCAAATTCAGCATAAGTGGGTAATCCGTATTTACTCAATAAGTCAGTTACCTTTTCAGTTTGTTTAAATCCAGCGAGTTGTTCAGAAATATGACAAGCGTAGGTCATACCAATAGAAATGGCCTGCCCATGCGATAACTCATACATATTCTCAATGGCATGTCCTAAGGTATGACCAAAGTTCAGCAACTTACGATTGCCACTTTCAAATTCATCGTGCTGCACCACTTTTGTTTTGATGAGTGCATTACGTTTAATAAGTGCCGCCACCAGGTTTTTCTTTTTCATGTAATCAGCCAGTGTATATGCTTCCAGTTCTTTGAACATGGCTGCATCTTTAATACTGGCATGTTTAATGATCTCCGCAAAGCCATTCTCCCATTCATTCTGTGGCAGTGTTCTTAGCAATGACAGATCATGCAACAAAAATGATGGCTGACGGATAATGCCCACCATATTCTTGTACACACCTACATCAATCCCGTTCTTGCCACCAATGCTTGCATCAACCAGTGCCAATACAGTTGTAGGCACAAAACCAAATTTGATACCCCTCATATACACCGATGCTACATAACCTGTCAAATCAGTGATCACACCACCGCCAATACCTACAAGGGTTGATTTACGATCAGCACCCAGTTCAATTAACTGTTCAATAATCGTATCAACAGTTGGTTGTATTTTATATTCCTCACCTGCTTTTAATACAATCGTATTCCAGTTCTTTAACTTCTTTCCATGCGCATTGAAGATGTTCTCATCGGTGATGATCACCGCATGTGTTTTATCCGCAATCTTACCTAACTGTGAAAGTTGTCCTTCAAAGTAATAATCAACAGACGCCGAAGAAAATTTATATGTTTTTTTTATCATGCCCCCATCCCCTAAAGGGGAGTAGATTAAGTGTATGATGAAATAATTGCTATTAAGAAAAAGATGACTGGAGATGCCGAACGTACAAGTGAGTGACACAACGAAGCAAAATCATTGTACTGCTGCCCCTCACCATTCACCACTCACCCCTCACTAATTAAGAGTCCAACACTTTCTTCTGATGATTGATGCTTTCCATATGCACCGCATCAAAATACCTGGTGATGAATTCTTTGCTCAGCCCCTTGCGTTCGCCTTCTTTAAATGCACGCTCCAGAATTTCGTTCCAGCGATTGGTTTGTAAGATAGTGATGTTGTTCTCTTTTTTATACTGTCCAATACTTTCTGCAATCTTCATTCTTTGACCAATAATTTGCATCAGTTCATCATCAAGCTGGTTAATTTGCTGACGTAACTTTTCCAATGCTGCATGAAATTCAGGGGATGCGATATCCTCTTTACGCCAGATGATGCTGCTCAACATTTCTCCCAAACGTTCAGGTGTTACCTGTTGTTTTGCATCGCTCCATGCATTATCCGGGTCAATATGACTTTCAATCATCAAACCATCAAAGTCAAGATCAATTGCTTTTTGTGCAGTCTCTAATAAAATATCCCTGCGCCCGCAAATATGCGATGGGTCATTAATAATAATCATTTCTGGATTGCGGCGTTTCATTTCAATAGCCAGGTGCCACATGGGTGCATTGCGGTATTCTGTATTTCCATAAGAAGAAAATCCACGATGGATTAACCCGATTTGTTTTATACCTGCCCGTGCTACACGTTCTGCTGCCCCACTCCACAATTCAAGATCAGGATTGATTGGATTTTTGATCAACACCGGAATATCAACACCACGCAATGCATCTGCTACTTCCTGCACACTGAATGGGTTCACCGTTGTACGTGCCCCAATCCACAATACATCCACTTCAAAGTTTAATGCATCTTCCACTTGCTTGCCGGTTGCAACTTCAACAGTTGTAGGTAAGCCGGTGAGTGCTTTTGCTTTTTGTAGCCAGGGCAATCCTTTGGCGCCGATACCTTCGAACATACCTGGTTTGGTACGTGGCTTCCAGATACCTGCACGCAACATATTCACTTTTTCGGTTGCAGCTAACCGTTGTGCGGTAGCTATTAATTGATCTTCTGTTTCTGCACTGCAGGGACCACTGATAATGAGTGGGCGTTTCCCCCATGCTTCTTGCACTTTTTCTTTCATGTTTGCTTCAATTGTTTGCATTGTTTATTGGTTGTAAAGTTAAGTTTTATGTTACGAACACTGGTGCTGCTATTGAACTGCTGTTGCGTCGCACTCTTCAGCGCTCTTTTTCCAATCGTCTTTTCCCATTTCAAATTTTATCTCTCCTTTTCCATACACACCTGTTTCGATCCATCCCTGCCTACGATAAAATGTTTCAGCTCTTGTACCCGGACTTGTACTCAACCACACGGTTTCATCTGTTTGCGAAAAATACCAGTCGAGCATAAGCTTATGCAACTCTTTACCAATCCCTTTTGCTTCACATGCAGGATCAACAAACAAGGCCCAGATATTATGATCAACTAAATCGGCAATAGAAAAACCAACCACTACATTATCTATCACACAAACCCAGCCCTTTCCTCTCCTGGTGATATAATCCTGTACATCAGCATCGGGTACCAATGCCGGGTTACTCAACATGTTTTCTTTTACAGCATTGCGTACAACCTGTATTTGTTGAATGTCCTGTATAGTTGCTTCACGAAAAATCATTTGATGATGCGTGTTATTTTGTTTGCATGTTCAATCAACTCTTTCAAATCATTTCCTTTATCATCTCTGATGCTATCCCTGAATTTTTTCAATTGTTCAATATGTTCATTCAACACATCTAGTACATTCACTTTATTCTGCAGGAAAATGGGCACCCACATAGCAGGATTACTTTTGGCCAAACGCACAGTGCTTTCAAAACCTGCACTCGCCAATTCAAAAATGGCATTATCTTCTTTTTCTTTTTCCAAAACTGTATTGGCTAATGCAAATGAAGTGATGTGTGAAATATGACTTACATATGCTGCATGCAGATCATGTGCCTTTGCTTCCATGTTCAATAAATGCATCCCGATTTTTTTATACATCTGCTTTGTCCACTCCAATGCATCTGCATCACTTTCTTCTTCATTGCAAATGATCACAGCTTTGTTTTCATAAGCCCCACGTACAGCCGCAGCCGGGCCGCTATACTCCGTACCCCACATAGGATGTGTTGCTACATAACGTCCACGTTTGGGATGATTAGCAACTGATTCTGACAATTGCGATTTAGTAGAACCCAGATCAATTACAATCTGCTGATCAACTTTATCAAGAATGGAGGGTAATAAACCAACCATCGTATCCACAGG
>JAYUTS010000131.1:0-20790 GCA_043754995.1 Chitinophagaceae bacterium | reverse complement strand
TTAAAATACAATCAACTAAATTAAAAAATACCGGTCCGTTGTTGATTACACATTGGGGAATGAGCGGACCATGTGTGTTAAAATTATCTGCCTGGGGTGCAAGAGAATTACAGGAGAAGAATTATAATTTTTCCATTGTTGTGAATTGGTTGAATGACCGGAAAGAACAGGAACTGAAAGAACAACTGCAATTCACCCGTAACAATAACGGATCACAAAAGATCAGCAACAATAATTTATTTCAACTGCCAAATCGGTTATGGCAATTCCTGTTACAGGAAGCTGGTATAAAAGAAGAATGGCGATGGGCTGATCTTCCTTCAAAAGAACAGAATAAATTGGTACAGCTTTTAGTTAATCACGAATTTCATGTAAAAGGAAAAACAACGTTCAAAGAAGAATTTGTTACAGCAGGCGGGGTTGATTTAAAACAGGTTGACCCGAACAGCATGCAGAGCAAACTGCACCCCGGCTTGTTTTTTGCCGGTGAAATATTAGATGTGGATGGTATTACCGGAGGATTTAATTTTCAACATGCATGGACAAGCGGTTTTATTGCTGCAAAGGCAATAGTATCGTTCCTTTAGAAACTTTGCCAAAGTTATTCTGTATGATAAATATTTAAGAGCACTTAAAACTTTGGCAAAGTTATTTTCTATCTTTAAACAAACCAATCAGCATGTCATCCTCCCGCAGAAATTTTATCAGGAACCTTACTGCCACTACAGGCTTGTTTACTTTTTTACCGTTAACTGATTCTTTGTTTGCAAAAGAAGCAGAAAAAAAATACCAGCAATTTCAATCACTTGATCCGGATGATGCCATGAGCGATGAAGATTTCTGGGGATGGGTGAAAGAACAATATACCGTATCGCCCAATTTATTAAATCTGAACAATGGAGGTGTTAGTCCGCAACCAAAAGTAGTACAGGATGCACATATCCGTTTTTATCAATTCAGTAATGAAGCTCCATCGTATTATATGTGGCGCACATTGGATGAAGGCAGAGAAGCATTGCGTAGTAAACTGGCTGAACTTGCAGGTTGTGATGCGGAAGAACTCGCCATTAACCGCAATGCAACAGAGGGATTAAACACTGTCATCTTTGGTTTGAATTTGAAAGCAGGTGATGAAGTAATTCTCACTAAACAGGATTATCCCAACATGATCAATGCATGGAAGCAAAGGGAAAAAAGAGATGGAATAAAATTAGTGTGGTTAAATTTAAATTTGCCTGAAGAGAATGAAGATGTCATTGTTCAGCAATATGTAAATGCATTTACTTCCAAAACAAAAATTGCTCATGTAACGCATTTGATTAACTGGACCGGGCAATTTTTGCCAATCAAAAAAATTGCAGATGAAGCACATAAACGGGGTATTGAAGTAATAGGGGATGGTGCACATTCATTTGCACATACTGATTTTAAAATTCCTGATTTGGGTTGCGATTATTTTGCTACCTCCCTTCACAAATGGTTGTGTGCACCGTTCGGCAGTGGATTGCTTTGGATCAAAAAAGAAAAGATCAAAAATATCTGGGCATTGCTCAGTAATAATGAACCCGATGGTACAGACATCCGCAAATTTGAAAGCCTCGGTACCCGTTCCTTTGCGAGTGAAATGGCCATTGGCAATGCGGTTGATTTTCAAAATGTAATTGGATCAAAAAGAAAAGAAGAACGCCTTCGTTTTTTAACAGATTATTGGAACAGCCGTGTCAGTGATCTTAAACGTGTTTCTTTCCATCAGTCAAAAAACAAAAAAACCTACTGCGCCATTTCTTCACTTGCCATAGGAGGCATGCAACCTGCTGATGTTGCTGGAATTTTACATAACAAACATAAAATACATACGGTAGCTATTGATTGGGAAAATATTCATTGTGTGCGGATAACACCACATGTATATACATCCACGAAGGATCTTGACAGATTGATTACGGCTGTAAGACAGATGGCAAAGTAAGCTTTGCAACCCTTTGGTACGAATATTGGTCTTTAAGGTTATCAGTCATCAATTGAAATATAATTACATGAAACAAATTTTTACACTATCTATTTTCCTGCTGGCAACCCTGTTAAGTTTTGCACAAAGCAAAGGAAAAGACAAAACAAAAGTAAAGCAGCAAACAGAAATAAAATCTGATGTTCCCCCACCTGCAGGGCATACAAAAAGGCCTGAAGTTAATACAAAACAAAAGCCACAGATCTATCAAAAAACTGAAAACAACATTCCTCCAATTGGAAATAACCAGGATGAATCAACAAAGGAAAAAGGTAAACAAAAAGATAAATTAAAGAACAACCAGAGTGGAAATGGCAACTCTAAAAACAGCATCAATATCCCAACACAGGTAAGAAATTCTTTTAACGCAGATTATCCCAATGCAGTAAATACTGTTTGGACAAAAAACCGTGGCGATTGGACAGTAACATTTAGAAACAATATCTGGAATTCAACTGCTACTTATCACAGCAATGGTGAAAGAGTTGATACAAGAACAAGAGTAAGAAAAGATCAAACTCCAAGACCGGTGCAGGATGAAATATACAAACGATTCCCGCAAACAAATCCAAAAGATATTTTTAAAATTGAAAAGCCTAAAAACCCAAACCTGTTCCAGGTAGTTGTTGAACAGGCAGGAAAAAAGAAGACCTTGGTCTTTGATGAAAAAGGAAAATTAATTTCACAACAATAAGATATTAATTTAAAATAAAATGCCGGGCTTTGTGTCCGGCATTTTTATGTTTGCCCTGGTCGGTGTCTTCACCGACCTCTTTATGTTTTTACATAGTTCATGTTGGTGGCTGGCTTTTTTGTCAAATGAACTTTGCTAAACCACAATGATTATTTTTTTATTTCTTGTGTCCCTTGGTCACCTGGTATGTCAACAATATTGTTGTATTTAAATTTGGTAATTTCAGTTATCGTCCCACAACATTTAGTTTTGAATGTATTATATGTTATTGTCAAAGTGTCCGTGTCAAGATTGTTTAACTTTATGTATGCAGGTGTTGTAGTTTCAGGATAAAATCTCACATATAATATACTGTCGTAACCACTGCCCGGAAATTTTGTCGGTGTATACTGAAAGAAAGTTGTGTCAGTTCCATTTAACGAATAGAATTTAATTTTTGCCTGGTCATATATGGCATTGGGTCCAAAAACTAAATCTTTGCCGTCAGTCTTGCTAACTATCCTAAATTGTCCAAAGTGATTGTCAGAAATACAATCCAAATTGTCACACGGGTCGCATGAAATTAGCGTCAAGGCTAAAATGAAAGCAAAAAAAGAATAAAGTGATTTTCGTTGCATAAGGTTTTTATAAAAAGACATTTAGTCTTAGGGAAACGTTGCTTTAAGCTTGCCACCAACTCATAAATATACGCAACTACTTGTATAAAAAGTGATTGATTTTCAGTATCAATTTATACAAGTGATACTCAAAATTTTTGAATGACGATTTCCGTAGATAATTTAAAGGTTCTAAGGAATGAATCTTATAATCGCTCCTTCATTAAGAGAATAACCTCAATAATAATGCAATTCTTGATTTTTCATTTTCATTTTCTTTTTACTTAATCATCGTAAAACCAGGTAAATAGGTCTCACAAAGAACGGCTTGGCAAAGACATACGCCAGACCAAAAGAGGGGATGCGATTCATTTTTTAAAAAGGAAAATTAATTTCGAAACAACCAGATCTTAAATAAAAATAAAATGCCGGGCTATTAGTCCGGCATTTATTTTAATATCTCCAGCTTGTAAGATCAGCTCCCTTGGGGCTTCTTGTTTTTACTTCTTCGGCCCAACGTGTAATAAACATTTGATTATATCGTAAACGGCTGATATAGTTGGGTTGTGTATGATCTCCATTCCAGCAATGCTCGGCTCTGTCGCCATAATCAACAAAGGCATCGGCTTTAGGATTCGTTAATTTCTTTAAACGTTCTTCCATTAAGTACACGGCATTGTTGAGATAATAATTATCCATATCGCCACAATAGATTTTTATTTTACCTTTTAAATGTTCGCCGATCTTGCTCCAGTCCCTTTCAAGAATATGACCAAGATCGTAATGTTCTTTCCAATAGGCTGCAACAGTTGTATCAATATCGCCGGTGTATTTATTCCAGATGGGTTTTGGATAACCATCATCACCAACAGGCGAGTAAACAGATTCCCACACATCCCACTGATCACCACTCCGGCTGTTGGTGCCTAATGCAAGTTCACGATGATTGCCATCTCTAACATATGAATCAACATGACCCAGATAATTTCTATGACCAGGTCTTAATGTTTTACGGAAAGGACCTTCCTGGTAATAAGCATTCTTGTCTTTGTAAATATCAATAACCGTATAAGCCCTGAAATCAATTGGATCGGGACATGCACTGTAACAACCATTAAACTGTGTTGGATAAAAAATTTGTGCAGCCAATACTTCCCATCCTCCTGTACTTCCGCCATACATAAATCTTGCCCATCCTTCACCAATACCCCTGAAACGTTTTTCAATTTCCGGAATTAATTCATACACGATGGCATCGCCATAAGGTCCGTTGTTGGCACTGTTCACTGCATAACTATCATCATAAAAAGGAGTGGGATGTTGTATTTCTATGGCAATGACTCTTGGAAAATCAGGGCCACTCCATTGTTTGTAAAAATTATAAGCTTCCTGTTGCACCATACGGTTGTAACCTGAGAGATTAAACCTGGCGATGTAATCGGGTTTCAAATCTGGATCAGGAGGATCGGTTCTGAAACCAGCAAAGTTATCCGGATAATGTCCATGAAAAATGGCCAACGGATATTTTATGGTGGGGTGTGTATCCCAGCCTTCGGGTAACAATACATGGGCACCAATATACATGGGCCGCCCCCAGAATTCTGTAAGCAGTTTGCTTTGAATTTTGATGTGTTTGATATACTTGCTGTCTTTCGGTGAATCAATAGGAGGGATCTTGCTATCTAATTTCACCGTTACAACATCGCTACCGGTGTTGGTGAAACGAAGTTGAACAGGCTTGTTGTAAAGATTGCCGGGTGCTGTGTTCCAATGCTGTCCTTCACCTCTGTCCATTGGTAGTTTTACTGTATGTCCATCTTTACGTTTAAATGTTTCATAGCGATGCAATACTACCTGGATAAAATAAGTACCTGTTTTGAGTTGTTTCATATTTTCTACAGGATAACCAAATGCCTTTGCATCAATGATCTTTGTTTCGCCGGGTTTCCATGAATCTACATTCATTCCGAATACCTGTTGCGTTTGCGGCCCGTCGCTGATCTGGAACCTCGGTTCTGTTTTGTTAGTGGTACTGAGCAATAATAATAACCGCCCATCAATAGGTTTATTGTCGAACTGGGTTGGATAGGGGATGAGAAACTTTGTTTGTGCTTGCAGGTGAGAAGATAAAACGAGCACGAAAAATGTAAAGAAGAAACAATACTTCATAACTATGAATTTAGTAAAGAAAGTTAAGTGAAATTTCACTGAGTTGCGGAGGTTTACAAACACGCTCTTCCTGTTCAATTATTTCCCTTAAATTGCCGCCTTAACTGTTTGTGAAAGCTGATGTATTTATTATTCCAAAACCTCACTTTGTTTGCTCTCTGGATTTATTGCAAACGGTTGACCATATACAACCGTTCATTGTTAGCTATTGAGCAACCAACCATCCTTGGTTGTAATCATCCCAACTCTTTTTTAGATGCTATGATTATAGGTGGCAAAATGAAAAAACGGGTTCATTTTATGACCAGGAGCGATGTGTTTAAAAAAGCATGGGTACGTTCTATCTTACGATCAGTAAATATGATTCCCATTTACCGCATCCGAGACGGGAAAGACAACCTCGGTAAAAACGATCATACCTTTGAAGAGTGCAGGCAAATACTTCAGCGGGGCGAACATGTTATGATCTTTGTAGAAGGTTTTTGTCAGCACCAGACAACTTTGCAACTGCCGTTAAAAAAAGGAGCTCCACGAATGTTTATACAGGCAGTGGACGATGGATTGGACATCCGGTTTTTACCTGTTTGGATCCGCTACAATTCTTTTGTACAATTTCCGAAAGAAGTGGATATTAATTTCGGTACACCGTTTGGCAAAGAAATATTAATTGGCGCTGAAGAAACCGGTGCAAAAATGCTGGCCATCAATACGGAAAATGCCAACCAGTTACAGCAACTTTCTGAAATTGAAAATCCAAAACCCGCAGCTCTCAACAAAGCTATTTTATTTCTCCCTGCCATGTTTGGTTTGCTCACACATGTTTTGTTTTATTACCCGCTGCAAAAACTTGCATCTAAACTCCAGGGCGATATTCATTACGACAGTATTTTATTTTGCCTGCTTGCTATTTTATATCCTTTTTACCTGCTGCTGGTTGGGTTGCTTGTCTATTTGTTTATTGGGGGATGGTGGGGATTGGGTGCCGTGTTGTTGCTTCCTTTGCTGGCGAAGGCTTATACAATGCGGAAATAAAACTTAACTGCAATATGCAAGTTGGCGATGCAACGATATAGCCTAAATGAGCAGAGTACTTCATCATTTACAGCATTTTTATAGAGGAGATTGCCGCCTTTTAACGGAAAGTATAAGTGAGTGACACAACCGGGATGCCCAGAAAAACCGCAGCCCGCCCCAAAAACCGCCTTTTCCTCCTATATTTTCCCCTCAAATGCTTTGCTGCAAAGCCTTTTAACCTTAACTTTGCGACCCCGAACTAAAAAACAAAATCGGGATTATTTTATGTCAGAAAACGAAATTATTAACCTACCTGCCGGTGAGGCAGGCTCAAACGCTGATGCACAGGAGAATGGTGCTCCAACTGAAATTGGAGAAACATCTGCAGCGACAACAAATGCACCTGTGGAAGCAACTGCTGTTGCTGTTTCCGAAAAACCAGAGGTGATTAAAGTAGAGCAAACTGCTCATGACGATTTTGACTGGACCGTTGACAAACGCAATGTTGCTACTTACACAAAAGAAGAACGTGAAAAGTACGACAGCGTTTATGATGGAACTTTTAAACAAGTAAACGATTCAGAGATTGTTGATGGACAGGTTGTGGCTTTAACTAAAACAGATGTTGTAGTAAACATTGGTTTTAAAAGCGATGGTCTTGTATCATTGAACGAGTTCCGTGATTTGCCCGGTTTAAAAATTGGCGATACGGTTGAAGTAATGGTGGTGGAAAAAGAAGACCGTGAAGGTCACTTACACCTCAGCCGCAAACTTGCACGCATCACTCGTGCATGGGAGCGTATTATGGAAGTACATAAAACAGGTGAAATTGTTACAGGTACTGTTACCAGCAAAACAAAAGGTGGATTGATTGTGGATGTGTTTGGAATGGAAACATTCTTACCGGGTTCACAAATTGATGTGAAGCCTGTAACTGATTACGATCAGTTTGTAGGTAAAACAATGGAGTTTAAAGTAGTGAAGATCAACGAAACTATTAAGAACGCTGTTGTAAGTCACAAAGCACTGATTGAAAGCGATATTGAAGCACAACGTGCAGTGATCATGGGCAAGCTTGAAAAAGGCCAGGTACTGGAAGGTACAATCAAGAA
This sequence comes from Chitinophagaceae bacterium, assembly GCA_043754995.1. Lineage (GTDB taxonomy): Bacteria > Bacteroidota > Bacteroidia > Chitinophagales > Chitinophagaceae > Lacibacter. The sequence goes on along the minus strand of JAYUTS010000131.1, from coordinate 13,197 downwards.
CATCACTGATTTCGGTGCGTTCCTTGATTTAGGTGGTGTTGATGGCTTGTTGTATATCACAGATATCAGCTGGGGTCGTATCAACCATCCTACAGAAGTATTGAAGATGGATCAGAAGTTGAACGTTGTAGTTCTTGACTTCGACGATGATAAAAAACGTATCAGTCTTGGATTGAAACAATTAACTCCTCATCCATGGGATACCCTCAGCGAAACAATCGTTGAAGGTAACACCGTGAAAGGTAAAGTTGTAAATATTGAAGACTATGGTGCATTCCTTGAAATCATGCCTGGTGTTGAAGGTCTGGTTCACGTAAGTGAAATTAGCTGGGCTAACACACCGGTTAATGCAAAAGAATTCTTCAAAATGGGTGACGAACATGAAGCGAAAATTGTAACGCTTGATAAAGATGCCCGTAAGATGAGCTTGAGCATTAAGCAAATGAGCCAGGATCCATGGAGCACAATTGAAGATACATTCCCGGTAGAAAGCAAGCATAAAGGGTTGGTGAAAAACATTACTCCTTATGGTGTGTTTGTTGAACTGAAAGCAGGTATTGGTGGTATGATTCACATCAGTGACCTAAGCTGGACAAAGCGTTTCAATCACCCGGGCGAATACACAAAGGTTGGCCAGGAAATTGACGTAATGATCCTGAGCATTGACAAGGAAAACCGCAAACTGCAGTTAGGTCACAAACAACTGGAAGAAGATCCCTGGAATGCATTGGAGGAAACATTTGCTATCGGAACTATTCACGATGGTCATGTTACCAAGAAAGATGATAAAGGTGCTTTGGTTCAATTACCATACGGAATCGAAGGCTTTGCTCCTAACCGCCATACCAATAAAGAAGACGGTAAGCAGGTGGCTGCAGATGAAACTGCACAGTTCATGGTGATTGAATTCGATCGCAATGAAAAACGTGTGGTGCTTAGTCATGCACGCATTTGGGAAAAAGCAATAGCTGAAGAAAAGAATGCTGAAATGAAAGAGAAACAAGCCGATGCTGTACGCACCAAGAAAGCAGTGAAAGATGTACAGAGCAAAGTTGAAAAAACTACGCTTGGCGATTTAGGTGTATTAGCTGATCTGAAGAAAAAGTTAGATAGTGATGCTGATGATGCCAAAAGCGAAGAGAAAGAAGGTTAATTTTATTTAAACTTTCAATATGGCCCATCGTTGTAAAACGATGGGCTTTTTTTGTGCAATCAGTGATGCTTATGATTAATGAATTCAACAGGTGATTTACTCATCACTGATCTCTCATCACTCATTACTTTACTTATCTTCGCAACAAACCAAACTTTTCATGCGTTATTTTCTAATCGGTTTTATGGGCAGCGGGAAAACGTACTGGGCGAGGCAATGGGGCGAAGCGTTTGGAATAACTTTTTACGATCTTGATGAAGAAATTGAAAAGAAAGAAGGGAAAACAATCGCTGCTATTTTTGATGAGAAAGGTGAACAGGCATTTCGAAGTATTGAAAAAGACATGCTGCAGTCATTTATGATGAAGGATCAATTTATTTTGAGTTGTGGTGGTGGTACACCTTGTTTTCACCACAACATAAGGCGGATGAATAATAATGGGGTAACGATTTACCTCAAAAGTACAGCTACATTACTTGCTCAGCGTTTACAAAACGAAAAAGAAACCCGACCCTTGATTGCTGCCATGGATTATAGCATGCTTGAAGAATACATAAATGAAAAGTTGAAACAGCGGGAGAGTTTCTATTCCCAGGCCATGTATCATCTCCCCGCTTCAACAATGAGCCTTGATAATTTTCAAAAAGTTTTAAGACGACATGGGTAACCGGTTCCTCAAAATTTCTTTTTTGCTTGGAGCGTTTACTGTTGCCCTGGGTGCATTTGGTGCACATGCATTAAGGGAACTGGTTGATGAAAGAAGTTTACAAACTTATCAAACGGCGGTATTATATCAGTTTATTCATCTTCTTGTATTAACCATAACAGGTTTATTGATAAAACAAAATTATACCGTGTGGTTTAAAAGGGCAGCTTATTTATTTATCGGTGGTGTCATCTTTTTCAGCGGATCTTTGTTTGCACTTACTTTCTTAAAAGCAGCGGCTATTGAAAATATGAATTGGCTGGGTGCTGTTACTCCATTGGGAGGTATTTGCTTTATCGCTGGGTGGTTGAGTTTGTTTTTGGGTATTCGCCAATCAAAAGCATCTTAATGAAACGGTATGGTTAATTTCACTGTTGTGCCTGCAACGGATGCTATATCAAAGCTTCCGCCAATACTTTCCATACGTCTTTGCATATTTTTAAGGCCATTGCCAAACTGGTTGAGTTTATCTTTATCCATGCCTTTTCCATTATCACTTATTTCTATAAGCATGTGATGATTGAAATGAATGAGAATAATTACTTGCGTTGCATTGGCATGTTTCATTACATTATTCAGCGATTCTTTTAATACAAGGAAAATATTCCGGCGGCGTACACCTGATATTTCTGTATCGGGTACTTCAGCAGAAACATTAATCTGGTAATCCATTTTAAAATTATCAAGATATTCCGATGCATAGGAACGGATATAGGCTACCAAACTGCTTACAGTATCGTTACCCGGGTTCATACTCCAGATGATGGCATTCATTTTTGTCATCAGTTCATTTGCATTGTATGAAATTTTGGGTATTTCTTCAACAGGCTGATCCTTTGTTTTTTGAAGTGCAATTTCACTCAGCAATCGAATAGCAGTTACACCACTTCCTAATTCATCGTGCATATCTGCGGAAATGCGGCTGCGTTCATCCTGTTGTGCCCGTAGTACTGCCAATTCTTTTTCATATTCCTGCCGTTCAGCTGCCAGTTTAATGGCTTCTTTCATTTTTACTTTTTCAATCAGTTCAATTTTATTTTTATAGGTAAGGCCCAGAAGAAATAAAATCAACTCCAGTAAAATTCCTATTTCGAAGTAGATCAGAGATTGTTTAAATAAACCGCTTTTTGCAAACAGATTCACGGAAGGAACAATGACCATAAATTGTGAAATGCCGCCAAATACAAGGTTGGCAACATTCCCAGCCAGTAAGTAGTTCATCAGCCTGTTACGTTCAACAATACCAAAAATCACATACATAATACCGAGGAAAATGAGAAAAAACTTACTTGCATTTTCAGTAGCCGACAAATAGTTATACCTAAAGCTACCAAAATAGAAAACAGAAAAGGCAATCAGAAATAAACCCAATACAACCTCTGCAATAATAAACATCCGGTTAAGCGTAGGATAATTGGTAGGTGTATTCAGGAACATTCGTGTAAAGCCAATATAAAAGATATAGCCAAGTATCTGTAAAAAATAATCGAGATATTCCTCATTAAAGAAGTTGAAATCAGTTGAGGTTTTAAATAAAGCTGCCTTTAAAAATAACAGGGAACCCATACACAATGCATAGATGGAATAATATAAGTATTCCCGTTTGTAATTCTGTGCATAATTAGCCATTGAAAATAACAGCATCATCAGTAACAGCCCACATAATACATAAGTAAAAATGTTTACACCAAACCAATGCGTATGTATAAAATTGAGATGGTATTCAAAAAAGATTGGGTTAATCAGGTAGGGGTTGAGCGTAATAACATTTGTTCTTGCATATTTACACCTAACCAGTATCTGCATTTCTTTTCCCGGCGGTATTGTAAAAAGTCGATAGGATTTTTGATTTTTGTCTTTTGTAATTTGCCCCGGTATTTCAACCCATTTATTGGTAATGGAGTCTCTTGTATAAAGGATAGTTTCAGTAGAATAAATTCCGGGGGTAATAAAAAAAGAGCGTTCTGTCTGTTCATTGTTTTCAATCCAGAATAATAAATAAATCCTTGAATCAATCATCAGCCTTTTTGCAACTTTTTTCTTTGGTTCTTCATTTAAGTGAAGAAACATGATACCACGGATATCCTGGAGAGGGGTGCTATTATTTGTGTCGATAAAAACGTGCATGTTTTCAGGAAGAAAGTGCAGGTTCTCCACTTTGGAAGTACGGATAACAGAAAGCATCGTATCCTCATGTGCTTTTGCACTGAAGAAAACCATAAAAAACAGAAAGGTAAGCAGGTAGCCTTTTTTCATAAAGCGTCAGTTCGGCGATTAAGATAAAACATTTCAGCTTTCCATAATAGCCTTTTCTCTGCGGTTGGGATGATTGCATTCTTTATCTTTGGCTTATGGCCGAAAAGCGCAGAAAAGAAAAGAAAAAAAAGGAGAATCCCTCACCAATGAAACAGGATGTTGAGGAAAAACTGTCGGTAAAGGAATTAATCAAAGATGACCGCACACATAAAATAACCGGTATTACTTTTCTGCTTATTTCGGTTGTTTTATTGGTCTCCTTCAGTTCTTATTTGGTTACATGGAAAGAAGATCAGGATAAAGTACTACGGCATTCCTGGGGTGTTTTAGTACAGGATGGTATGCAGGTGCAAAACTTGCTCGGTCGTTTTGGTGCATGGATCTCTCACCTGTTTTTTTACAATGGGTTCGGCGTGGCATCTTATCTTGTTTGTACCTTCTTCTTCATTATTGGCGTGAATTTATTGTTTGGCAAAAAATATTTTTCAATTGCCCGTAACATTAAGTATGTATTAGTAGGCTTATTGGTGCTGCCTGTATTTTTTTCATTTTTCATGCATCAGCAAGGATTTCCATGGGGTGGTGCATTTGGCAACTATGCATCGGACTGGTTAACCGGATTTGCAGGTAAAACAGGCACGGCCATTATTCTCTTATTATCTGTTTTTTCTTACTTTATCTGGCGTTTCAATCCTGTGTTTAAGTTGCCGGCTAAAAAAACAAAAGAGGTTTTGTTGAGTGATGATGTTGATGACGAGAGTGTCCAACCAGTTATCATTTTCCCGCCTGATCCTAATTCTTCTGTTAACCAAATGAAAAAAGAATCCGGTTTGATGATTCCTTCTGAAGTGGAGGAGAAAAAAAATCCACTGCATGATTTCGGCTTTTCTGAAAAAGAAGAACTGCCAATCAATCATCAAAAGACCTTTGATGATGAGCTCATACCCGATCCGAATTATGCTGAATCATTAATTGAAATGCGTATTCCTGTTGCTGAAAAATCAAAAAAGGCCGGTAAGGATGAAGCTGCAATTGATCTTGCGTTGGAAATTAAAAATGCCGGTGAAGCAACAACTGATGAAGCAGTAACAGAAAAAAAGCTGGTTGAAAATCTCCCTCCGTATGATCCTGTTCTTGATCTGAAAGATTATAAATTTCCATCGCTTAATTTATTAGAGAATCACGGCAGTGAAAAAATTATTCAGGATGCAGGTGAATTGGAAAATTATAAGAACCAGATCATCAACACTCTTCGCAACTACGATATTGAGATTCAAAAAATATTTGCAACCGTTGGTCCTACAGTAACTTTGTATGAAATAGTACCCGCCGCAGGGGTACGTATTTCAAGAATCAAAAATCTTGAAGATGATATTGCGTTGAGTCTTGCCGCATTGGGTATCCGCATCATTGCCCCCATTCCCGGCAAAGGAACTATTGGTATTGAAGTGCCGAATGTAAAGAAGACAGTGGTGAGCATGAAGACACTGTTATCATCAGAAAAATTTCAACACAATAATTTCGGGTTACCGATTGCGATTGGTAAAAAAATTGACAATGAAAATTTTATTGTTGATTTAACTACCATGCCTCACCTTCTAATGGCTGGTGCAACAGGGCAGGGTAAATCAGTTGGGTTAAATGCAATCCTTGTTTCATTATTATATAAGAAGCATCCATCGCAACTCAAATTGGTATTGGTTGATCCTAAAAAAGTAGAGTTGAGTTTATACCGTCATATCGAAAATCATTTTTTGGCAAAATTGCCGGGTGAAGAAGAATCCATCATTACCGATACCAAAAAAGTAATTCATACGCTCAATGCATTGTGTATTGAAATGGATAACCGTTATGACCTTTTGAAGGAAGCAGGTTGCCGTAACATCCGTGAGTACAATGAAAAATTTGTGGGCCGAAAACTAAGCCCTTTGAAAGGTCATCAATACCTGCCATTTATTGTGTTGGTGATTGATGAGTTTGCTGATTTGATTATGACGGCGGGTAAAGAAGTAGAAATGCCCATTGCACGATTGGCACAATTGGCAAGGGCAGTTGGTATTCATCTCATCATTGCAACTCAGCGTCCATCCGTTAATATTATCACAGGTACTATTAAAGCTAATTTCCCTGCAAGGATTGCATTTAAAGTATCATCAAAAGTTGACAGCCGTACAATTCTTGACACAGGTGGTGCTGAACAGTTGATTGGAAAAGGTGATATGCTCATCAGTTATAATGGAGAGCTGACACGTTTGCAGTGTGCTTTTGTTGATACACCCGAAGTGGATGATATTGTTTCGTTCATCAGCAAACAAAGAGGTTATCCGCAACCATTTTTATTACCTGAGTATGTTGATGAAAAAGAATTGGAAGGCAGGGATTTTGACCTTGCAGACAGAGACCCTTTATTTAATGATGCTGCCAGGTTAATAGTTCAAAACCAGGTTGGTTCTACCTCCCTGCTGCAACGAAGAATGAAGTTGGGGTATAACCGTGCAGGTCGTTTAATGGATCAACTGGAAGCAGCAGGAATTGTGGGAGGCAGCCAGGGAAGCAAAGCAAGAGATGTGTTGATTAAAACGGAAGCTGATTTAGATCAGCATTTGCAAATGATGGGATAAGCTGTTAAAGTTTGGATAATGCTTTCTGCAGAACCATTGAATAAAGCTTCTGCCTATCTTTACGGCCTCAATTTTGACTATATAAAGAAAACAAAAGAATGAAGACAATTATATCTCTCTGTATTGTGTTGTTGTTTGCCGAAGTTAGTAATGCGCAGCCAAAAAATATGGGGCAAAGCGACCCGGCAGCCAAAAAAATTCTTGATGCAGTAAGCGCAAAGTTTAAATCTTTTAAAGCAGTTCAGGCCATTTTCTCCTTTAAAAATGAAGATGGAAAAGGAAAAATGCTTGGCATCAAAAAAGGTTCGCTGTTTACAAAAGGCAACAAGTATAGGGTAAGCATTACCGGTGGCCAGGATATTTTTTGTGATGGCACCAATATCTGGACCTACGATAAAAGTTCAAATGAAGTAACTATTTCAAAGTTTGATCCTTCACAAAATACCATTACACCTCAAAAATTGTTTACTAATTTTTACGATAAGGATTACCTGTACAAATTAAATGGAGAAAAAAAGGAAGCGGGCAAAGTGCTGCAGGAAATTGAACTTACGCCATTTGATAAAACAAAATCTTTCTTTAAAGTATTGATTTGGGTAGATAAGAAAACACAGGCAATTTACAGCACCAAAGTATTAGAGAAAAGTGGAAATAAATATACATACACTGTTTCTTCATTGAATGGTAATGCAAGTGTAAATGATACACAATTTGTATTTGATAAGAAAAAATACCCCGGTGTGGAAGTTGTTGATTTAAGATAATCGGGTGTATTGATTTATAAGCAAAAGCCACAACCTTAGAAGTTGTGGCTTTTTTGTAATATAAATTTATTATTATCTGATTAAGACGAAACTACCCTTGGTAACAATATCGGTGGTATCTTTTTTATACTTGCAGTAGTAAACAAATGCACCCGGGTCCTGCGGCTGGTCTTTGAATTTGCCATCCCATCCCATTCTGAAATCACTGGTTGAAAATACCAGTTGGCCCCATCTATTATAAATTGTAAGTGCGTATTCTTTCAAATTAAAAGCATTGAGTATTTTAAAGAAATCATTTCTGGCATCGCCGTTTGGTGTAAATGCATTAGGAAATACAATAACGCAATCAACTCCCTTAAGAGTAATATCGTCTGTTGCTGATCCGCAGGCATTGGTTACCGTTACAGAATATAATCCCGGTTGTCTCACAATAAAACGACTGTTGGTAGAATTGTCCTGCCACAAATAGGATGCATATTTTCCGGGGTAAAGTACCAATGTATCGCCATTGCATAATTCCTTGCTGGGCCCTAAATCAGGCATGGGCTGTGTATCAACAGTTAATCTTAAAGTCCGGATGCTGTCGCAGCCGTTGGCGGCTACTAACGTATCAACATAAATACCTGTTGTTGTATAACCAAGAAAGGTTTGTCCTTTACATATTGCCTGGGTGATGGTTGAAGTTGATCGGGGTAATACAGTAAGATTGAGTGTTCTGATACTGTCGCATCCGTTGGCTGCAATTAGTGTGTCTTTATAGATTCCGGTTGTTCTATAACCCAACAAAGATTGTCCTTCGCAAATGGTTTGGGTAATTGCAAAGAAAGATCTTGATTTTACTGAAAGATTAAGGGTGCGTATGCTGTCGCAACCCTGTGCAGTTGTTAATGTATCAACAAATGTTCCTGCTGTAGTATATCCGTCGAATGTATCTCCATCACAAATTGTTTGATTGACAATTGATGTTTTGATTCCGCCGATACCAATCATTACAGAATCGATCTGGTTGCCGCAACCGGGTAATGTAACAGTCAGGTAATATTTTCCGGCATTAAGAACAGATGCATTATTAAGAACAGGATTTTGTTGATTGCTTGTAAAAGCGTTAGGGCCGGTCCATTGATAAGTAGCAGTTAGCAAGGTATCGGCAAAAAGAGAAATGACTCCTCCATCACAAACAAGGGGAGTTGTGGTGCTTGCATTGGCATAGTTATTATTAAAGCTGCTGAAGAATCCAAAGGCGGTTCCTTCCCGGTCATTTCCTATTAACACCCCTAAATGAAAGAACGTAAGCGAATTTGTTATAGTAACGGGTGAGTCTAATGGCGAGATAGAGTTGGATAATAATATACTTGCTGAAAGCCATTGGTTGGATGTACCGGGTACCGGCGAAAATTGATTGGGTGTAATGACGTTGCTGTTATTATTTACTTTAAATGACGATTCTCCACCGGCTCTAACAAGTACATTCAGATAATTTGCACGACTGCTGCTTCTCGCATATGTTACTGACAAACTGCCTGTACATTTTATTGGCGGCAAGATGGCACCTCCTAATTCACAACCAATTCCCGAAACCTGGTAAACATAAACCGGTTTGGAAGATTGAATATAGGTAGAAGAATTAGCCAGGTTCATTTGAAATGTTTGCCCTGCATTTAAGGTGATCACTAAATTGCCATCCTGTGATATAGTTGTTGCATTTGCAGTTGCAGTAATGAACAGCTTTTCAAGAGTTCCCAACAGGTAACCTTTAGTTGCAACATATTCTGTTCCTAAAATACTGACAGGAATAGTTTGATCTCCTACTAAATCAGCACATCCATAAGAAGGTGCAATTACTAAATCATCAGCCAATGTAATGGCAATTGGTTTTGTTGAGGTTACCCTGGATCCTTCTAAATGCTGGGCAGGCGCCTGCGATGTTGCAATAGCTGCATAGGTTTGACCTTTATTCAATATAATGTTGAAAGCTGTACCGGCGGCATGACCCACTATGTTTTTTGCAGGGGTGATTGTTACCGTTGTATTATCTTCTGTAGCAACAATATTGAAGGAAGAGTATGGCAATGGATTATGCAGATTACTGTTGGGGCCAAAGTTTTGAGAAGAAATATAAAAGTCATTGCCCAAAGCATTCCTGCCCTTTAATACAAATAACTCAGGATTACGGCTGGTATGATTCACTTCATAATAAACAGAAATCTGGGCGGTGGAACTGATTTTGATACCCTTGTTTTGAATAGCATTGCCCGGCCGGCATTCAATAAAATCAAGCCATATTGACAAATCAACTGAAGCGCTGGTGTTTGCAGCAAGGTTAAATGTTTGCGTTGGTAAACCTCCGGCTGCAGGTTGTGAAATGGTAACTGTACAAGGCTGTTTAAAAGATGTAATCCTGAGAATAGCCGGTTTATCAAAACCACTGCTGGAAGATACATCAGGTGCAGCAAACCAAAATTCAGTATCAATTTGAGCAAATGCGGAAAGGCTTGCAACAAAAAAACAGGTTAACAGACAGGATTTTTTTATCCAATTCATGCGGTCTTTTTTGGTGTAGTACAGAATATTGGTTTTAATATAATGATATCAGCGTAATACTCCTCACTGATATTTACTCAACTGATTTAATGATTGAGTATTCATTCATGACATGTTTAACGTATCATGATGAATGCTCTAAAATAAACAACTGAAACGGAAAATACAACCTAATCGTATGCAGTAATAGGGAACATCTACCAGATATTAGGAAAACTCATATGGGTTTACCGTATTTTCATCAATGACGAAAAGGAAAATAAGGAAATGTCTTCAGGCGATAACAATATTTCAGGAAACTGGCGGAAGTAAAAGCTTCCTTGTTTTTCAAGGTCTTCATGCTCTTCTAAATTCACTTTCCAATAAACAGCTCCAAGCAACATCGCACATTATGTTATAGAATTTATCACTGTCTTTATAGTAATATCTTTGACCATTAGCAGGTTCATTACTGTATCTTGAAGCAACCATAAATAAAACAGGTTGCTTTAATTTTTTAAATGTTTTTTTAATTACATATCATTTTGTAAACTTGTAACTCCTCCAATACTTGTTGAAGCACCACAATCCGGGTTCTGACTGTTTTTATTCACTTAACAAATACATACAATTATGAGAAAAAATCTCCTTTCTTTTTCCGTCCTTATTGCCGGTGCAATTTTCTTTTCGTCCTGTAAAGGCGATGCAGGTCCTCAAGGTCCTGCTGGTCCTCAGGGCTCACAAGGAATTATTGGCCCTGCAGGTACTGTTGGTGCTACTGGTCCTGCAGGTCCTGCAGGTCCTGCAGGTGCAAATGGTCCCGCTGGTCCTGCTGGTGCTCCGGGATCTCTTACTAATGTTATTTATTCTTCCTGGGCTCCTGCTGGTAATTTTATTGACACAAGTATTCATGCAACCACTGGCGGTAGTGGATTAGCTGGTGGTCGCAGAGGTTACCGCACAAGTGCAAGTGTTACACAGGCAATTGTTGATCAGGGAATCTGTTTAACTTATGCAAAAGTTACATCTGCAGCTTCAGTTCAGCAATTACCAATGCTCCTTGTAGCATCTGTTAGCTGGAATTTGTGGATTGAACATACGTTTGTACCTGGACGAGTTGTATTTATGGCAACACGCCCTGAAGTACAAAGCTGGGAAGCAGCTGAAAACACTAGGTTTGAACCCATCAGTTACCGTTATGTAATTATTCCTGGTGGAACTGCAGGAAGCCGTTTTGTTAGCGGACCTGCGGCAGGTTATACTGTTCAACAAATTAAATCAATGAGCTATGAGCAAATTACTTCAATGTTTAATATTCCTGCAAACGGAACAAACGAAAAGTAATTTGTTTTGATTTACTTTAATAAAAATCCCCCCGATTTTTTTTCGGGGGGATTTCTATTATCAGGCTGATAATTTTAAGATGCCTGTCCTTCTGCAGTTGTTTCTGCAACAGAGGGGTTTTCAGCTAATGGTAATACTGCCTGAACAGGGGCCGGGGCCGGAGTTTTTACTGCTTTAGGTTTAGATGCTGCTTTTTTCTTTGGAGCTACTTTTTTTGCAACTGCTTTTTTGGGAGCAGGTTTTCTAGCCGCAACTTTCTTTTTAACCGGAGCTTTCTTTGCAACTTTTTTCTTTGCTGCTTTCTTTACTACTTTCTTAACGGTTTTTTTTGCAACCTTTTTGGTTGGAGCCTTTTTAGCAACTTTTTTCTTTACTGGGGCTTTTTTAGCTGCCTTTTTCTTTGCCGGAGCTTTTTTTGCTGCTTTCTTTTTGATCGCTTTTTTAGCGGCTTTTTTAGCAGGTTTTTTTACTGCTTTTTTCTTTGCTTTTGCCATAATTATGAAATGGGTTTTATAAAATGTACAATAAGAATGAAAAATTAAATCAAATTATGCAGTCAATAAAAGATGCAGCCATTTTTTTACTCTCTTTCTTTCAACTTTTTTTCAAAAGGAACAATGCGGAAACCTGTTTTTCAGCAGAAATAGTTGCTCAAATGCTTTGCCGGTAAGGAAAGTAGCCTTACCTTCGCCGTCCCAAAAGTTCTTATAGTTAGAATTATTTGTTTGGGAGTGATGCTGCAAGTGTCACGTTATCACCAAAAAACTTTTACAATGGCAAAAGAAATCTCAGGATTTGTAAAGCTACAGGTAAAGGGCGGACAGGCAAATCCTGCGCCACCTGTAGGCCCGGCCCTCGGTTCAAAGGGTCTTAACATTATGGAGTTCTGCAAGCAGTTCAATGCAAGAACCCAGGATAAGATGGGTAAAGTAGTGCCTGTTTTAATTACTGTTTATACCGACAAGTCATTCGACTTCGTTATCAAAACTGCACCAGCATCCGTTCAATTATTAGAAGCAGCAAAACTTCAAAAAGGTTCAAAAGAACCAAACCGTGCTAAAGTTGGCAAGGTAACATGGTCACAAGTTGAAGAAATTGCAAAAGACAAAATGCCCGACTTAAATTGCTATACCCTGGAAAGTGCAATGAGCATGGTTGCAGGTACAGCAAGAAGTTTGGGTTTAACTGTTGATGGTAAAGCCCCCTGGGATAACTAAATTATTCACCTTAAATTTTTTTAAACATGTCTCTGACTAAAAAAAGAAAAGTAGCACAAGCTAAGGTGGATAACAACAAAGTTTATTCCCTTAAAGAAGCTTCTACACTCGTAAAAGAAATTAATTGTACAAAGTTTGACAGTTCTGTTGATGTTCATATCCGTTTGGGTGTGGATCCTAAAAAAGCTGATCAGGCTATTCGTGGCACCGTAACATTACCACATGGTACCGGTAAAACAAAAAGAGTATTGGTACTTTGTACACCCGATAAAGAAGCCGATGCAAAAGCAGCAGGAGCTGATTATGTAGGTTTGGATGAATACATTACTAAAATCGAAGGCGGATGGACAGATGTAGATGTGATTGTTGCAACACCTGCTGTAATGCCAAAGATTGGTAAGCTTGGTAAAGTACTTGGTCCACGTAACCTGATGCCGAATCCAAAAACAGGAACTGTTACAAATGATGTGGCAGCCGCTGTAAATGAAGTTAAAGGTGGTAAAATTGCTTTCAAAGTTGATAAAGCAGGTATCATTCATGCTTCTGTTGGACGTATCAGTTTTGCTCCTGAAAAACTTGCAGAAAATACAACTGAGTTTTTAAATGCAATTGTAAA
>JAYUTS010000130.1:0-7993 GCA_043754995.1 Chitinophagaceae bacterium | reverse complement strand
GTATGCATAAAAGGAATATAGTACTGCTGTATTTCATAACTCGTTTATTTTTTTGATACCTGTTTTAATCAATAAAGCATTTTTGAGGAATGTAAAACAAAACGGGGGGCTTAAGCCAGTATGCAGATTTTGCGGGGGAGGGTAATATAAATGGCATCTTTCATTTTATAAGCGTTCATGTACCAAGTTACAGCTTAATAATAAAAATTACAATACCACAAAGCAGGAAGTAAAAGCCTTGATGAATGATTTGTTTAGAAAGTAAGAGTTTTTCCTATTTCAGCAAATAATATAAATGCAAAGCCCCGAAATTTATCGTCGGGGCTTTTTTATAAGCTGATTTTATTTATCTACTGAATCATATACAATTACTTTACCCCATAGGTTGGAGTAATCTTCAATGAATTTTAAATGAATAGGATCGGTTTGATAACTGGCCTGCTCAGTAGCATTTTTAAATTCAACAAACCACGATAAAGCATATCCTCTTTCAATTACATCCCTGTTTGTGTTAGCTGGTTTGCCAATATGAAACCGTTGAATGGTTTTAACTGCAGAAAGTTTTAAAAGACCTTCTGCAAGTTTGTCTGCATCAACTGCACTGTCAGGATTCTTCAGCCAGAAATAGACATGATGAATAAATACATTTTTCAATTGGCGTTCAGTTTGATTGTTTTTAAAAGAAGAAAAAGCTGTGATAGAGAAAGCAGCAAGGCTGAATTTTGATAAAAAGCTCCGTCGGTTGGAATGCATAGTGATTGAATTATTTCGTTGCTAAGTTTATACTATTTACATCCGCAATTTACAAAATGCCATCATCAGCAAAACTATAATATCCATCTTCACTAACAATGATATGATCAACAACGGTCATATCCAGCAACAAGGCGGCTTCTTTAATTTTCCTGGTCAGTACTTCATCGGCCTTGCTGGGCTTTAAACTTCCGGAAGGGTGATTGTGACAAAGCACAATATTAACGGCGTTATGTTCCAATGCCTTTTTGAGGATGATCCTTGGATCGGCTACTGTTCCTGTAATGCCACCTTCGCTGATGATTTCAAGATGATTGATCTTATTGGCCCTGTTCAAAAAGGCAACGGCAAACACTTCATGTAATTTATCTCTTAGCTGTGCCTGGAAAAAGTGGGCGATATCTGCACTTGTTTTTACGTTATTTTTCAGTGAAACTACGGCCTGCCGTCTTCTTCCAAGCTCCATTGCTGCTGTAATGGTAACCGCTCTTGCCTCACCAATGCCATTCACCTGCATCAGTTCTTTTACAGTTAGTTTTCCAAAATCATTCAGCCTGTCCTGAACCTTATCCAGTAAGGCTTTGGCCACATCAACTGCCGATTTTGTTTTTGTGCCGGAGCCAATTAAAATGGCTATTAATTCTGAGTTGCTCAGAGCTTCCGCACCCTTCAAAAGAAGCTTTTCACGAGGTCTGTCGTCCAGTGCCCAATCCTTAATGCTCTTTCGTTGCTCTTGCATGCATCAAAATAATGCCTTATTTTCACTTTTCCAATTATCCAATACGCCAAAAACCAAAAACCTATGTCTCAAAATCACCAATCAACAGGAGGCTTCCTTCGCTCTTCTGTATTTCATTTCATCATACTTTTTAATTTAATTTTTTCTACAGTCTTTGTGCTGTCGCTAAGTGTACAGATTTCAAATACTACAAAAATCGGAATCGAACAGGCAGTGGACGAAAAACAACCCCAGCCGAAGCCGCAGAGCATTGTTACCCTGGCCAATATCCAATAAGAACTTCCTCTATGCTTTGAGGCCAGCTATGTATTCAGTTTGTTGAAAAGCCGTGTATTGTTTGCCGAAAGTTAAAATGAAGAGGCCTATCTTCGCCGCAAATTTTCACTTCTTATCAAACTGTTAGTATGGTCAATCCATCTCCCAAAATATTTTCAGGCACAGCTTCCATCTATTTAGCCGAAAAAATTGCAAAAAATTTCGGTATTCCTTTAGGCAAGTGCATGACTCAAAAATTCAGTGATGGCGAAATTCAACCCATGTTCCAGGAAAGCATCAGGGGCGATATTGTGTTCCTAGTGCAGAGTACCTTTTCCCCTGCTGAAAACATACTGGAGTTGTTATTAATGATTGACGCTGCAAAACGGGCATCGGCTTATAAAGTTATTCCAGTCATCCCTTATTTTGGTTATGCACGGCAGGACCGAAAAGACAAACCGAGGGTGGCAATTGGCTCTAAATTGATAGCCAATATGCTGGAAGCAGCCGGAGCAGACCGGATTATTACCATGGATTTGCATGCCGCACAAATACAGGGATACTTTGATATACCAGTTGATCACCTCGAATCGTCCTCTATTTTTATCCCATACATTGAGAGTTTGAACCTTGAAAACCTTACCTTTGCGGCCCCCGATGTAGGAAGTGCCAACAGGATCAGGGAAATTGCCAGTTATTTTGAAGTTGAAATGGTGATTTGTGATAAACATCGCAAGAGGGCAAATGAAATAGCGAGCATGGTGGTAATAGGAGATGTAACGGACAGGGATATTGTGTTGATTGATGATATCTGCGATACCGGCGGAACTTTGGTAAAGTCGGCAGCTCTTTTAAAAGAAAAAGGTGCAAGAAGTGTAAGAGCCCTCATTACGCATCCGGTATTGAGTGGTAAAGCTTACGAGAATATTGAAAACAGTGTGTTGGAAGAATTGGTTGTTTGTGACACCATTCCTCTAAAGCAGGAAAGTTCAAAAATAAAAATACAGAGTGTTGCAGAACTGTTTGGAGTAGCACTTCGTAATGCCTTTGAGAACAAGAGTATCACGAGTTTATTTATGCATTCGCAAAGAAGGAATAAATAAGCCAGAAATAAGTAAATTTTTAAATTAGAATAACAATGATGAAGACAATTACAATTGAGGGTCACTTGAGGACCGAAAACGGGAAAAAAGCCGCCCGTCAACTTCGCTCTCAGGAAATGGTGCCTGGTGTAATTTACGGAGGCTCAACAGAAATTAATTTCTACGCTCCCGCCAAAGCGTTTAAAACTTTGGTTTACACACCCGAATTCCAGATTGCTGAAGTAAGTGTAGATGGTAAAACCTACAGAACCATTTTAAAGGATTTGCAATTCAACAAAGTATCTGATGCATTGGCACATGTAGATTTACTGGAGCTGGTTGAAGACAAGAAAGTAATCGCAACCATTCCTTTGAAATTTACAGGAATTGCAGTTGGTGTAAAAGATGGCGGTAAGCTCATTACCAAAATCAAATCACTGAAAATTAAAGCGCTTCCTAAACACCTGAAAGAATCAATTGAAGTTGATTTAACTTCTCTTGAACTGAATGGTAACATCCGTGTAGAGGATGTAAAAGCTGATCATATGGAAGTATTGAATTCGCCCCGTATTCCTATTGCATCGGTTGTGTTAACACGCCTGTTGAAACAGGAAGAAGCAGTAACACCTGCTCCCGCCGCTGGAGCAAAAGCCCCTGCCGCTGCCGCTGCAGCACCGGAGAAAAAATAAATTCAGCGAATGGAATATACATCCCCCTGCAAAGGGGGATTTTTATTTGATAAACCTTTTTATACCGACGAGACATATAAAATAGTCCAATCAATTTAGCCAATATTCAATGTCTGTCGGTATTATACCGGCTGAATTTGTACGAATTTATAAATCCATTTAGTATTAGTTTTTGATATTTGCTTACTATGAAGTTTTTAATTGTTGGATTAGGAAATATTGGAGCGGAATATGCGCATACCCGTCATAACATTGGTTTTGATGTGGTGGAAGCATTAGCTGCAAAACATAAGGCTGTTTTTAAGATGGATCGTTTAGCAGCAGTAACCGAACTGAAGATAAAAGGTAAAACCCTTATCTGCATCCTCCCTTCAACTTTTATGAACCTCAGCGGGAAAGCAGTTAAATACTGGATGGATAAGGAAAAGATAGCGATTGAACATCTACTGGTAGTGGTTGATGAACTGGCAATCCCCTTATCAAAACTGCGTTTACGTCCCGGGGGTAGTGATGCAGGTCATAATGGTCTTAAAAGCATCCATGAGTATTTGTTAACCAACGCCTATCCACGTTTGCGATTTGGTATAGGGAACAATTACCCCAAAGGAATGCAGGTTGATTATGTACTGGGGAAATGGAACTCTGCGGAGGAGCCCTTTTTAAAAAAGAAAATTGAAATTAGTGTTGAAGTAATAGAAAGCTTTGTGTTGAGTGGTATTGAACTCACCATGAACAAAGCAAACAAAATTGAAATAACACTTTAATTTTCAGTTTTCTAATATTAA
Organism: Chitinophagaceae bacterium; assembly: GCA_043754995.1. GTDB lineage: Bacteria > Bacteroidota > Bacteroidia > Chitinophagales > Chitinophagaceae > Lacibacter. Next base: position 3,690 of record JAYUTS010000130.1, on the reverse strand, counting down.
CTTCGCCCAGCTACCTGAGAATTCTTTTTCAGTACCAAGAAATCCTTTGTCCTTTCAAAGACTATCGTTAAACCTGATTCTGAACCAAAACCCATCAACCAAATGAAAATCTTTTGCGTAGGTCGAAATTATATTGACCATGCCAAAGAACTCGGCAACGATGTTCCTGATGAGCCTGTCATTTTCCTGAAGCCTAAAAGTGCATTTCTTCAGCCGCATATGCCTTTTTATTATCCTGAGTTTACCAATGAACTTCATTATGAAGTGGAGTTGGTACTGAGGGTATCAAAGAATGGTAAATATGTACAGGAGAAACATGCCAGTAAGTATTATAATGGCTATACCGTAGGGATTGATTTTACTGCCAGAGATCTGCAAAAACAACTCAAAGAAAAAGGGCTTCCCTGGGAAATTTCTAAAGCATGGGATAACTCAGCCGCTGTTGGAAAGTTTATTGATATTAAGCCCGGAGCCAATCTCAATGATATTAATTTCTGTTTGTATAATAATAAGGAATTAGTGCAGCAGGGTAATGCGGGCCAAATGATTTTTACATTCGATCAGATTGTTGCTTATGTATCGCAATTTTTTTCTTTAAATATCGGCGACTTAATTTTTACAGGCACCCCCGCAGGTGTTGGTGAATGTGTGGTGGGCGATCAACTCGAAGGATTTATTGAAGATGACAGTTTGCTTGAAGTGGAAGTAAAATGATGCTTCTCTAAAAATAGTATCAGCCATTCTGAAAACAGAATGGCTTTTTTTATGCCAGTTCATTTATTTTGCAGTCCAATTGCTTGTTCATGATCAACCAGGAAATATTCAGAAAGGCTTATCGGCTCATGTGCTGTTCCCGGCACATGACAACGATGTATGAAAACAACCGTTCCGTTTGTAAATATGTACATTCCACTTCCCGTGGGCATGAAGCTATTCAACTGGCTACTGCATTTCAATTAAAAGAAGTTGATTGGGTGAGTCCTTATTACCGGGATGAAAGTTTATTGCTGGGTTTGGGATTTGAACCATACCAATTAATGCTGCAGCTTCTGGCAAAAGCCGATGATCTTTTTACCGGCGGAAGGGAATATTATTCGCATCCCAATTATAAAGGAAACGATAAACCCAACATCATTCATCAAAGCAGCGCTACAGGTATGCAGGTGATTCCTACTACCGGTGTGGCACAGGGGCTGCAATATCTGCAAAAGATCAAATCAGATCAATTTAAAAAAACTACGGATGACAAAAACCCGGTTGTCATTTGTTCATTTGGTGATGCAAGTATGACAGAAGGTGAAGTAAGTGAAGCCTTTCAATTTGCAGTATTAAAAAAGTTGCCCATTATTTACCTGGTGCAGGATAACAACTGGGGCATCAGTGTTAGTGCAGAAGAAGCAAGGGCTATGGACGCCTATGAATATGCCGGCGGTTTCCCGGGAATGGATCGTATCCGTTGCGATGGAAGTGATTTCACTGATTCATTTGATACCATGCAGCATGTGATAGATTATGTAAGAGAACATCAAACGCCTTACCTGGTGCAGGCTTATGTGCCACTGCTCAATCATCATACAAGTGGTGTGCGGAAAGAATTTTACAGAAGCAAAGAAGACCTGGAAAAACATTTTGCTGATGATCCGTTTCCAAAACTTCAACAGCAATGTATCGATGCAGGTATTACTGAAGATGAGTTGAAACAAATGGATGATGAAGCCAAACAATTAATTGAAGAAAGTTTTCAGCAGGCAGTTAACGCAGCAGAGCCCGATCCTTCAACTGTGGAGCAACATGTATTTGTACCAACAACAGTAACAGAAGAAAAAGGTGAACGCTCACCTGTAACCAATGAAAAAGTAATGATGGTGGATGCAGCATTGTTTGCCATCCGTGAACTGATGGAAGATTTTCCTGAAACTCTGTTATACGGACAGGATGTAGGAAAAAGATTAGGCGGTGTGTTTCGTGAAGCAGCAACATTAGCTGAACAATTTGGTGATCATCGTGTATTTAATACAGCTATACAGGAAGCATATATCATTGGTTCAACTGTTGGCATGAGTGCCGTTGGTGCAAAACCAATTGTTGAAGTACAGTTTGCAGATTATATCTATCCGGGATTGAATCAATTGGTAACAGAAATATCCAAATCATCTTATTTAAGTTGTGGCAAATTTCCGGTGCAAACATTGATCCGTGTACCGATTGGTGCTTATGGTGGTGGTGGTCCATATCACAGTGGAAGTATTGAAACAACTTTGCTGAGCATCAAAGGAATCAAAGTGGTATATCCTTCTAACGCTGCTGATATGAAAGGATTGATGAAAGCAGCTTTTCTTGATCCAAATCCAGTGGTGATGCTGGAGCATAAAGGTTTATACTGGAGCAAAGTGCCGGGCACTGAAGATGCAAAAACAATTGAACCATCAAGAGATTATATTTTGCCATTAGGTAAAGCAATTGTAACTGTAGAAGCTGATGAAGATCTGGTGGAAGAAGGAGAGAGCTGCTGCATCATTACTTATGGCATGGGTGTGTATTGGGCCAAAGCTGCAGCCAAACAATTTATGGGTGCTGTTGAAATTGTTGACCTGCGCACTTTATTTCCATTGGATGAAGAACTGATTTTTGAAACGGTAAAGAAACATGGAAAATGTTTGGTGCTTACAGAAGAGCAACAGAATAATTCATTTGCCGAAGCATTGGCTCATCGTATCAGTTATCAATGTTTTCATTGGTTAGATGCTCCTGTTGAAGTAATGGGTGCTCTTAATTTACCTGCTGTTCCCATGAATATGGGCCTGGAAGCTGCCATGCTTCCGAATGCTGAAAAAGTTGCAGAACGGTTACAGCAAATGTTTAATGCTTAACTAAAGTGGAAGCTTTCTTACAAATTGAATCAATGGTTTCATCATTGATTTCAGTAAGGGAGATCAATGGTCTTGCTTCATGTTCATTCACCTGGTATTCCCACCAACCCACATCATGCCATTGATCTAATTTATATCCGATCTTTTTGTAGGTTGTTAAATACCTGAAACCAAATTTTTCATGAAAGGAAACACTGTTTGCGTTGGGTAATGTAATCACGGCATATGCATTTACATAACCTTGTATTTTCAATAGGTCGAATAAAGCAGTGTATAATGCTGTTGCAATATTTTTTCCATAAAAATCTTCATGCAGGTAAACGGATGGTTCAATGCACCATTGATAACCCTTTCGTTCACGGTGTTTACCGGCATATGCATAACCTGCAATGGTGCCGTTGATTTCACCAACCAACCAGGGCCTTTCCTTTAGTGTGTTTTCAATTCTGCTTTTAAATTCAGTCAATGATGGCAGATCTGTTTCCTGCGTAATTCCTGAATGGTGAATAAAAGGACTGTAAATATGCAGGAGTGCTTCTGCATCATTTGTGCTGGCTAAACGTATCATACTTAAATATAAAAAAGCTTTTAAAATGCTGCGGAAAAAAAGGCTGAAACCTTTATCTTTGCCGCCCATTAGCCGGGGTAGCTCAGCTGGTTAGAGCATCGGATTCATAACCCGAAGGTCGGCAGTTCAAGTCTGCTCTCCGGTACAACACGGTCCCGCATTTTGCGGGACTTTTTAATTCCCTCTTTTCATCCACATAATCCTTTCAGTTTATTCAGTTATATTGGTCATGATTTCAGCAGTTAGATATAT
>JAYUTS010000129.1:0-8007 GCA_043754995.1 Chitinophagaceae bacterium | reverse complement strand
GTATTTTCCTGCTGTTTAAATTCCTGCAGGAAAGAGTTACAAGCGGTACTAATTTTCTGTTTGAACAAAACTTCACCTGGTACCAGGCACTTAACATTAACTATCACGTAGGCGTGGATGGTATTTCTATCGCCATGATTTTATTAACGGCTTTTGTGGTATTGGCAGGCGTGCTCGTTTCATGGAAACAGGAAAAGATGCATAAAGAGTTCTTCTTTTTATTGCTTTTCTTAAGTTTAGGTGCTTACGGTTTCTTTATTTCGCTTGATCTGTTTACCATGTTCTTCTTCTTAGAAGTAGCGGTGATTCCAAAATTCTTACTCATCGGTATCTGGGGAAGTGGTAAAAAAGAATACAGTGCCATGAAACTTGCATTGATGCTGATGGCAGGTTCTGCCTTGGTATTTGTAGGATTAACAGGATTATATTTCAATACCAGTATCAACGGCGCACACTCATTTGATCTGTTACAGATTGCTGAACAAAATATTTCTCCAGAGCTTCAAAATTTATTTTTCCCTTTTGCTTTTATCGGCTTCGGCATCTTTACTGCCCTGTTTCCGTTTCATACATGGGTGCCCGATGGACACTCTTCTGCACCAACAGCAGCATCAATGTTCCTTGCAGGAATATCTATGAAACTGGGTGGTTATGGATGTTTAAGGGTTGCTACTTATTTAATGCCTGATGCCGCAGAATATTATTCAACAGTTATTATTATTTTATCCTGCATTGCCATTTTATATGGAGCCTTTGCTACCATGATGCAGACCGATCTCAAATACATTAATGCCTATTCATCCGTGAGCCATTGCGGTTTTGTGTTGTTAGGTATTGGTATGTTAACGAAAACATCCATCAACGGTGCTGTATTACAAATGATAAGTCATGGTTTAATGACAGCCCTTTTCTTTGCCGTGATTGGCATGATTTACGAACGAACACATACAAGACAGGTAGCACAACTCGGTGGTTTATTAAAAGTAATGCCCTTCATTTCATCTGTGTTTGTTTTTGCAGGTTTGTGTTCATTGGGCTTACCCGGCTTAAGTGGTTTTGTTGCAGAGATGACGGTGTTCATGGGTAGCTGGCAACGGGCAGAGACATTTTACCGTATTGCAACGATCATAGCTTGTGCTTCCATTGTTGTAACAGCCGTTTATATTTTAAGAGCAGTTGGTTCTGTTATAAATGGCCCGCTTAAAGTTCCGGAGCAAAGCTCTCCTCTCCTTTGGGGAGGAGTTGGAGGAGGGGCTGATGCCCGTTGGAATGAAAAACTGGCTGCTGCTTTATTGCTTATTGGCATATTGATTATGGGATTGGTTCCTTTCTGGATAACTGATCTCATCAATCCCGGAACAGAAGTGTTGATGCAAAAAATTGGAGTGATTAAGTAAACTAAACCGATGACTGATTTTTTTCTTTTAATGCAACAGGAATTGCTCTTAACAGCAATTATCTTTCTGCTTTTATTCATGAAGCTGAGCACAGTTGAATGGAAGACAAAAAACCTGTTGCTTGTAGTGAATATTCTATTGACGATTAATCTTATTGCAGGATTTTTCTTTGAAGGCGATGGATCTTTGTTCGGCGATATGTTCCGGACCAATGAACTATTGCGTTTGGAAAAAAATATTCTGAATCTTGGTACGCTCATCATTTCATTGCAGTCGTACAACTGGTTGATGAAGCATGAACATGCTGCCGAGTTTTACCTGCTTATCCTTTCAACATTATTGGGTATGTTCTTTATGTTGAGCAGCAGCAACCTGCTGATGTTTTATGTTGGCCTGGAACTCGCAAGTATTCCTTTGGCAGCGTTGGCTAATTTTGACCTTGATAAAAGACGTTCCTCCGAAGCAGCCATGAAATACATCATGTCTTCAGCTTTTGCATCTGGATTATTGCTGTTTGGCATTTCAATGATTTATGGTGTAGTGGGAAGTTTGAACTTTGCAGATCTTCAGGCAGCAGCAACTGCTGATCCTTTATTTCTTTTTTCCTTTATTCTGCTCATAGCAGGTTTTGGCTTTAAAATTTCGGCAGTTCCTTTTCATTTATGGACCGCCGATGTATATGAAGGTTCACCTGTTGCTGTTACTTCTTATTTATCCGTGATCTCCAAAGGAAGTATGCTGTTTGTTATGACTGGTGTATTGTTTACTGTCTTTGATAAATTATTTTTTCAGTGGTATAATATTATGGCCGTGCTGGCTGTGCTATCTATGGTTATTGGAAATTTATTCGCCATCCGTCAGCAAAACATTAAACGATTTCTTGCCTTCTCTTCCATTGCCCAGGTAGGATTTATATTAATTGGTGTTACAGGTGGTGATCAGGCGGGTTTCAGTTCGGTTATTTATTTTGTGTTGATCTATTTGTTTTCCAACCTTGCTGCCTTTGGTGTGCTGAGTTTAGTGAGTGCAGAAAAAGGAAAAGAAAATATAGATGATTATAAAGGATTCTACAAAACCAATCCTTTGCTTACCTGGGTACTTGCTATTGCATTATTTTCATTGGCAGGTATTCCGCCAACAGCAGGGTTCTTTGGTAAATTCTTTTTATTGCTGGCAGGTGCAGGAAAAAACAATTACCCGCTTATTACCATTGCAGCGTTGAACATGGTGGTATCGCTTTATTATTATTTACGCATTATTAAGGCGATGTTCATGGACAGCAATGAAAATCCGATTGAAAAAGTAGAAATGAACTGGAGTCCGAAAATTGCAATGGCTATTTGTATTGCTGGTATTGTGATTACCGGTTTGGTAAGTGGTGTCTATGAATATATTAATTCTTTAGTGAAATAAATTAAATAATGAACACCGAACAAAGAATAACGAATTTTGAAGTTGGATTCAGCCCCTTCTTTATTCATCATTCCTTGTTCAATATTCAACATTCATATGGCTATCAATAAAAATCATGAATTCGAAGATCTGGATGGAGTGAAATGTGCAGTGGTAGAAAAAAATGTATCAAAAGAGCGTATTGCATTTTTGAGAGATTTACTTGAATACAATCATTACAAAGTAATTGTTGTGCCCTCACCTCCACCAAAAGTTGCGCCTGCACCAAAACCTGCTATGCTAGTTGAAGCAAATACTGAAGCTGTTGCAGCTCCTGTTGAAACACCTGCCTCGCCCGTCATTGAAACATCTACCATTGGAGTAACAGATGTTATGTTTAATGCAACGAATGCCATATTCGGAAGACTCCTGAAAACAAAAGATGGGCATACTGTTACATTAGCCTACTGGCTGCAACAGGAAACACTGAGCAGCGATAATATCCCTTATTTTTCTGCTGATGAAAACAGTAAACAATGGAAGTGAAAAATTTATTTGATCAGGAGTCATATGAAACAATCATGGTTCGCCTGCAAGGTTTATCAATTAATAACGAACGGCTATGGGGCAAGATGACTACTGCTCAAATGCTGGCTCATTGCAAAGAAGCTTATAAAGTTCCATTAACAAGTAAAAAATTAAAACGCCAACCCATCAGTTATCTGGGATGGATATTCCGCCCAATCTTATACAACTCCAGACCTTACCGAAAAGGCTTACCAACTGCTAACAACTTTATTATTAAAGATGAACGTGATTTTGAAAAAGAAAAATCAGAAATGCTTTCCATTGTTACTGCCTTTCATGAAAGAGGTGCAAGTGCTATTGCTGATAAAGTACATCCCCTGTTTGGACCAATGACGGCGGAGCAATGGGGAAAAAGTATGTGGAAACATTTAGATCATCATCTAAGGCAGTTTGGGGCCTAACCATCTATTCATTAAAACAATTAACTAATATGGCACAGAAACAACTTTCAGAAATGTCTGAAGAAGAATTAAAGAAAAATATCCGTATGATGACTGTTGCAGTAGCGGTTCTTGCGACATCTATCCTGATTATGTTTATTTCTGCTGTTTATTCTTATACTCAAAAAGGCTTTTCAATTACAGCTATTTTACCGTTTGCCTTTACGCCGATTGCCATTATCAACCTGATGAGTCTGAGAAAAATGAAAGCGGAACTTGCTTCAAGAAACAAATAGTTATTTGCATAATAATTACAGTCAAAAATAACAAAGGGAGCTTCTTACGAAACTCCCTTTTCTTTATTCATATGGGTTCATGCATTATAATCCTTTCAATGTTTCCAAACGTTCCCACCTGCTAATCTTTGCATCTTGTGCCTGATCCATAAAACGTGCAGCCAGTTCCGGATCTTTAGCTTTAATGATATTGAAACGGTTCTCATGATACATAAACTCACTCAGATCAATAGTCGGATCTTTTGAATCCACCACAAAGCGTTGTCCTTTTGGTTTCATCGGGTTGTAATGGAACAAAGGCCAGTAACCACTCCTCACTGCAAAATCCTGTTCTTCTGCACCATGTGCCATATCAATACCGTGTGCAATACAGTGACTGTAAGCAATGATCAACGATGGACCGGGATATGCTTCTGCTTCAAGTATTGTACGGATCGTATGCGTATCATTTCCACCCATGGCAATCTGTGCAACATAAGCAGTCCCATGTGCAATAGCCTGTAGAGCCAAATCTTTCTTACCGGTTGTTTTACCATTCACACTAAACTTCGCACTGGAACCTAATGGTGTTGATTTTGATTTTTGTCCACCCGTGTTACTATACACTTCTGTATCCAATACCATGATATTTACATTTTCACCTGTGCTCAACACATGATCCAATCCACCATAACCAATATCATAAGCCCAACCATCACCGCCAATGATCCAGATCGATTTTTCTGTTAGGAAATCTGCGAGATGAAATAGATTCAACGCAGCCATTGAACGTTCATGCTTCAGGCGGTTTTTCAGTTCAAGAACCAATTCATGTTTTTCATGAATTCCTGCTTCGGTTGTTTCGTTTGTATTGATGATTTTATCTACCAGCTCTTCACCAATCATTGGACGTAACTCATCCATCAGCTGCAAGGCCATTTCTTTTTTCTTATTGCTGGCCATGCTGATACCCAAACCAAACTCAGCATTGTCTTCAAACAAACTGTTAGCCCATGCGGGTCCAACACCTGCTTTATTAGTTGTCCATGGTGTGGTGGGAAGGTTACCACCAAAGATGGAAGAACATCCTGTTGCATTTGCCACGATCATACGTTCACCAAACAATTGAGTGAGTAATTTAAGATAAGGTGTTTCACCACAACCGGCGCATGCACCACTAAATTCAAATAAAGGTTGAAAGAACTGTGAACCTTTCACAGTATTCTTATTCACTCTTGTACGATCTACTTCCGGAATACTCAGGAAGAAATCCCAATTCTCTTTTTCTTTTTCCTGAATCGGTGTTTTATCCATCATGTTGATGGCTTTGTGACCGGGATCTGTTTTGCTGGTAATGGGACAAAACTCAACACACAATGTACAACCGGTACAATCTTCTGTTGATACCTGTAAGGTGTATACTTCTGTTTCTTTGTTCCACTCTTTACCAATCGGATCAACATGTTGGAAACCTGCAGGTGCATTCTCAAGCAAAGTTTTGTCGTATACTTTTGGACGAATAGCCGCATGCGGACAAATGATAAAGCATTTACCACACTGTGTACACAACGATGTATCCCAAACAGGTACAGCATCCGCAATATTCCGTTTCTCCCATTTGGTTGTACCACTTGGGAAAGTTCCATCAATCGGGAAAGCACTCACCGGCAATTCATCACCTTCTCCGGCAATAATTTTGCTCAGCACTTCTTTTACAAAGTCTGGTGCTGTATCAGGAACAGTATCGCCAATTGGCCTGTTGCCTACTACATATTTTGAATAATCAACTTCATATAAATTCGCCAGTGTTCGATCCACTGCTTCATAGTTCTTCTGCACCACTGCTTCACCTTTTTTCCAATAGGAATCGTAAATGGCTTCTTTAATTTTTGCAATGGCTTCTTCTCTTGGCAATACATTGCTGATGGCGAAGAAACAGGTTTGCAGAATCGTATTGATGCGGTTACCCATACCGGCTTCTTTGGCTACCGTATATGCATTAATGCCATAGAATTTTAATTTTTTATGAATGATCTCTTCCTGGATCTTCTTCGGCAACATGCCCCACAACTCATCCCGATCATACGGCGCATTCAATAAAAACACAGCACCTTCTTCTGCATCTTTTAAAATATCATACTTGGTGAGATAGTTGAAGTGATGACAAGCTACAAAGTTGGCCGACTGTACCAAATAGGTAGAATGAATTGGATTTTCACCAAAACGCAAATGCGACACGGTTAACGATCCTGATTTTTTTGAATCGTACACAAAGTATCCCTGCACATGATCGTTGGTTTTATCGCCAATAATTTTAATGGAGTTTTTATTGGCACTAACAGTCCCATCGGCACCTAATCCAAAAAACAAACCACGGAACTTATGTTGTGTTTCCAGGTTAAACGTTTTGTCATATTCAAAACTTGTATGTGTAACATCATCATCAATACCAATGGTAAAGTGATTTTTTGGTTTATCTTTTTTCAATTCAAGGAACACTGCTTTCACCATGGCCGGTGTAAATTCTTTACTCGACAAACCATAACGTCCGCCAATAACATGTGCATGACTATTTTCCTGTGCTTCGTTCAACGCATTCACCACGTTCATGTACAAGGGTTCACCAATACCGTTTGGTTCTTTACTTCTATCGAGCACTGCAATGCTTACCACACTTTTTGGAATAACATTAATAAACGCCTGCACATCTAACGGACGGAACAAACGTACAACGATCATACCTACATGCGATCCACGTTCATTTAAATAATCAACGGTTTCTTTTACCGTACCTGAGCCCGAACCCATGATCACAATTACACGATCAGGATGTGCATGCCCGTAATATTCGTACAAACTATATTTACGTCCGGTGAGTTTTGCAAACTCATCCATTGTTGATTGTACAATGGAAGGTACTTGTGCATGATACGTATTAGCAGCTTCCCTGTTTTGGAAAAACACATCCGGGTTTTGCGCCGTACCACGAATTGAAGGATTGTTGGGATTCAATGCACGGTTACGATGTGCATGAATAGCGTCCATATCCATCATTTGTTCAATCACTTCATCAGGGATTACTTTTACTTCATTGAGTTCATGCGAAGTACGGAAGCCATCAAAAATATTCAGGAAGGGAACTCTAGCTTTTAATGTAGCCGATTGTGCAATCAATGCCATGTCCATTACTTCCTGCGGATTGTTACCAAACAACATAGCAAAACCCGTTGAACGCACCGCCATCACATCACTATGATCTCCAAAAATAGAAAGCGCATGTGTAGCTAAACTACGTGCTGCAATATGAAATACAGTAGGTGTTAATTCACCTGCAATTTTATACATGTTGGGAATCATCAGCAACAAACCCTGCGATGCTGTAAATGTAGATGCCAGTGCACCGCCCTGCAATGCACCGTGTATGGCACCAGCAGCACCCGCTTCACTTTGCATTTCCATGATACGTGGTACTGTGCCGAAAATATTTTTCATGCCTTTGGCACTCCATTCATCGGCCCACTCACCCATTGTTGAAGAAGGTGTAATTGGATAAATAGCACATACTTCATTGCATTTATACGCAATATAAGCTGCGGCCTCATTGCCGTCCATTACCTCGTACAATGCTTTTTTTTGTTCTACCGGGTTGGTTGTTGCTTCCATGTTTCGATGATTTGTGAAGCAACGAAATTACCCGACCCTGCATGGGTAGTGAATGACGCTTATCAGTAAAAAAACTAATTGCGGTGAGGAAAACAGGAAAGGCATGGGTGTTGGTCAGCAGTTGTGTTCTATGGCATCAACTGTTGGGTCGCACACTTCATCGTTCCGGTTTCAGTTGACAGGAATGCTGCGTAGGTATGCCATACTTTGTGCAGCTTGCTGAAATTTATCTTGCTCTTGCAAGTATGGCATACCTGTACTAGGCAATTGTACAACTGATGATTATGGATGGGCGGCTTCTGCTTTTTTTTT
>JAYUTS010000128.1:0-3507 GCA_043754995.1 Chitinophagaceae bacterium | reverse complement strand
AACGCTGTACTTTTCTTGCACGGTAAACAGTCATTTTATCTTCTTCACTCAATTCATCCATACCAAGAATGGCAATAATATCCTGTAATTCTTTATATCGTTGAAGGATGAGTTTTACTTTGTTGGCAGTTGCATAATGTGAGTCACCAACGATGGCAGGAGTGAGGATACGTGAAGTAGATTCCAACGGGTTTACCGCAGGATAAATACCAAGATCGGCGATCTTACGATCCAATACAGTAGTTGCATCGAGGTGAGCAAATGTTGTTGCAGGTGCCGGATCGGTTAAATCATCTGCCGGTACATATACCGCCTGAACAGATGTAATTGAACCGTTACGGGTTGAAGTGATACGCTCCTGCATCAAACCCATTTCAGTTGCAAGTGTGGGCTGATAACCTACCGCTGAAGGCATACGGCCTAACAGGGCAGATACTTCAGAACCGGCTTGTGTAAAACGGAAGATATTATCAACAAAGAACAAAATGTCTTTTCCTTTTCCTGTGCCATCTCCATCACGGAAATATTCGGCAATAGTTAAACCCGAAAGTGCAACACGGGCACGGGCACCGGGAGGTTCATTCATTTGTCCAAACACGAAAGTTGCTTTACTTTCTTTCAAGCCTTCCATATCCACTTTGCTCAAATCCCATCCACCTTCTTCCATGCTGTGTTTAAAGTTGTCGCCATAGTTCATAATACCGGCTTCAATCATTTCACGCAACAGATCATTTCCTTCACGGGTACGCTCACCTACACCTGCAAACACACTCAAACCACCGTAACCCTTTGCAATATTATTAATCAATTCCTGAATCAATACTGTTTTACCAACACCGGCACCACCAAACAAACCAATCTTTCCACCTTTTACATAGGGCTCTATCAGGTCAATTACTTTAATACCTGTAAACAGGATTTCATTTGAAGTGCTCAAATGCTCGAAAGCAGGGGGTTTGGCATGAATAGCACGACCACCTTCTTTGCTTACCTGTGGTAACCCGTCAATGGCATCGCCGGTAACATTAAACAAGCGACCGTTGATCAATTCACCTACCGGCATGGTGATATTTTTTTCTGTATCAGTTACTTCCATACCACGCACCAAACCTTCAGTACCGTCCATGGCAATGGTACGAACGCTGTCTTCACCAAGATGCTGCTGTACTTCCATTACAAGGATATCTCCGTTTGCACGCTTGAGTTCAAGAGCGCTGTAAATTTCGGGGAGTGTGCCGTGAAATTGAACGTCAACAACGGCACCGATTACCTGTTTAACCTTACCAGTATTGGCCATATTAAATGTATTTAAAAGAAGGGGTTTAATTATTTCCGCCGTTGCTAAAGCTATGGCGGGTAAAACAGGGCGCAAAGGTAAGGGAGGAGGGCTAATTGTCCAATTAGAAGATTTGAAAAATGGGCATTGGGGAAAAGTTTGGTGTGGGGCTGAATATCAGTTCGAAATACTTATCCTTTTACTTGTACTTGTGAGAGATACTTATCATTTAATGCGATCTGTCTTACTCATTAATTCAAACTCTTTATCAGCCAGGTTCGCCTCACCCCAACCCCTCTCCTCACGGAGAGGGGCTCAAACACAAACAAATATCTATTTTTAAACTTTTGTGCTATAATAATTACAACGGTCATGATCTTTCACAACTTTTCGCTCATTTTGTGGTTATGAATTCTTGCATGTTTAAAACTTAAAAAAGATTTTATGAAAAAGATTTTATCTGTCTTGTTTGTTTTGCCGATGATGCTGTTTTTGTTTGCTGCCTGCAACAATGAAACAAAAACTACAACTGAAACCAAAGAACCAAAACTGAAATACGATAATATTACCTACATGGGCGACAGTGTAACCATGAATGGATTTGTGGTGTATGATGAAAATACAGAAGGTATTCGTCCGGCTGTTTTAGTTGTGCCGGAGTGGTGGGGTATGAATGATTACTCCAAAATGCGTGCAACTGAATTAGCTAAACTCGGTTATATAGCGATGGCAGTGGATATTTATGGTAACGGTTTAACAGCCGATAACCCCGACAGTGCCGGTAAGTATGCCATGCCGTTTTATCAAAATCCACAAATGACAAAAGCAAGAATTGATGCTGCTATTGCTAAGATCAAAACATACAGTCAAACGGATGCTGCGAATATTGCTGCAGTGGGTTATTGCTTTGGCGGTGGTATTTTATTAAATACTGCAAGACTGGGTTCTGAGTTAAAAGCAGTAGTAAGTTTTCACGGAAGTCTGAACGGCACCCCTGCTGATAAGAGCTTGCTGAAAACAAATATTTTAGTTTGTCATGGTGGTGCTGATCCTTTTGTACCAATTGCAGAAGTAAACCAATTTAAAAAACAAATGGATTCTATTGGCGCTGCTTATACGTTTAAAGAATATGCCGGTGCCCTGCATGCATTCACCAATCCCAACGCAACAGCCATGGGTGAAAAATTTAAGATCCCTATTAAATATGATGCTGCTGCAGATACAGCGAGCTGGAAGGATATGAAGGAGTTTTTTAATGGGGTGTTTAAGAAATAAGATTAAGTTAGAGCATTATTAGAAGGCCTCCCGGATGGGGGGCTTTTTGTTTTTCACACCCCATTTATTTTATTACCTTTTCATTTTTAAACCACCCTTTTCAATAACATGCTACAGCTTTCAACATGAAAAAAGAACTCATCAACGAATTATTCATGCAGTTTGAACAAGCAGCTTATGATCACAATGGCATTGAATGCTGGAGTGCAAGAGAGCTGCAAACTATTTTCGGTTATACCAAGTGGGATAATTTTTATAAAGTAATTGAAAAAGCAAAAACCACCTGCGAAAGTAGCGGCGTACCTGTCACCGATCATTTTGCCGGTGTCGGCAAAATGATCGGTCTGGCAAAAGGAGCCCAACGGGAAATAGAAGATATCGCTCTTACAAGATACGCCTGCTACCTTGTTGCTCAAAACGGCGATCCGGCAAAACCATCCATTGCATTTGCGCAAACCTACTTTGCTGTACAAACACGCAAACAGGAAATTATTGAACAGCGTATGCTTGATGTTGCAAGAGTAAGTGCCAGAGAAAAACTCACCAAAAGCGAAAAAAAATTATCCGGTATTTTATTTGAACGTGGTGTAGATAGTGCAGGCTTTGCCATGATAAAATCAAAAGGCGATCAGGCTTTGTTTGGAGGTTTTACTACCAACGACATGAAACGAAAGCTGGGAGTGCCCGCCACAAAACCTTTAGCTGATTTTTTGCCTACGCTTACCATTAAAGCCAAAGACTTTGCCAATGAACTTACCAGCCATAATGTAACAGAGAAAGATTTAAAAGGCGAACAAACCATCAGTAAAGAACACGTTGACAATAACAAAGCTGTTAGAGATATCTTATTGCAACGTGGCGTTAAACCCGAAACCTTACCTCCCGATGAAGATGTAAAAAAACTGAGCCGGAAATTAGAGAGTGATGAAAAGAAAATAACCAAAGAAGTAAAAAAG
>JAYUTS010000127.1:0-3517 GCA_043754995.1 Chitinophagaceae bacterium | reverse complement strand
TCATGATCTTTTTCATCATTCATACCATGAATAACAAAAGGGTGAAAAATGAAGAACGCATCATTTGGGTATTGGTATTTATTTTTGCAAGCACCATTGGCTTTCCCATTTACTGGGGTATCCGCATCTGGCCGGAGGAGAAACCCGAAAGTAATTTTGTGAAAATGTAATCAACTTTTTTCTTCCCATACCTGCACCAACTCTACAAGCATGCCGGCACTTTGTTCCATATCTTCCACTCCAATCCATTCGTGTTTACTATGAATGGCCTGCATACCGGTAAATAAATTAGGACAGGGCAAACCCATATAACTCAAACGGCTTCCATCCGTTCCGCCACGGATGGGTTCTTTTACAACAGTGAGTCCGCAACGTTCGTAGGCTTCAACAGCATTGGCAACAATAGCAGGATACCGATCCAATACTTCTTTCATATTTCTGTATTGCTCCTTTATGATAAATTCCATACTGCAGTCAGGATATTGCTGCAGGATTTCTTCTGCTATCTGTTTCAATCTTGCTTCATGTTTTAATAACCCTTCTATTGTAAAATCCCGCACAATAAAATCAATGGTTGCTTTTTCTGCAATACCATTGATCGAAACAGGATGTACAAAGCCGTTACGCTTTTCAGTGGTTTCGGGACTCCATTCTGTTTTGGGAAGAGCAGCTATAATTTCAGATGCAATCTTGATTGCATTCACTAAAATTCCTTTTGCATAACCGGGGTGAGCAATTATTCCATGCACAATGATCTTTACACCATCTGCACTGAATGTTTCATCTTCCAGTGTGCCCAACTCACCACCATCCAGGGTATAAGCAATTGTTGAAGCTAATTTTTTCATATCAAGCTGATCCGTTCCTTTTCCAACTTCTTCATCGGGGGTAAATAAAATTTTAATATCGCCATGTTTAATTGCAGGATGCTGCATGATATAATTGGCCATGCTCATAATAATAGCAACACCTGCTTTATCATCTCCACCCAATAATGTATTTCCACTGGCGGTAATAATATCCTTTCCAATATGTTGTTTGAGATAAGCATATTTGTTTGGGTTGATGATTTGCAAAGGATCATCGGGCAATACAATATCCTCCCCGTTATATGTTTGATGCAGGATTGGTTTCACATGGGTTCCGCTGCAGTCGGGCGCTGTATCTACATGGCTGCAGAAACAAACAACAGGAACCTGTTTGGTAGTGTTTGATGGAATAGTTGCATATACATAACCAAATTCATCCATGTGGGCATCGGTAATCCCCATCGTCCGTAATTCATCCACCAGTATTACAGAAAGATTTTTTTGTTTTTCGGTTGTAGGTGAAGTATTGGAGTTGGGATCACTCTGTGTATCTACCAGTACATAACGCATTAAACGATTTGCTGTTCCAAAGTTGTTTTGTAAAACCATACGCTTATTTTTGAGGATGTAAAGTAACAGCGTTTCGGTACTCAACCCAAAATCAACTCTATGCAATCAACTGCAACTATTCAACAAGGCTGGCTGAGGGTCGTTTTATTTCTCATTGCTTATTTGCTGCTTATCTTTTTCAGTAATAACCTGTTGAATGTAATTACAGTGCGTTTATTCAACAGTGCCGATTCAATGAACTTATTTTATACAGGTATTAGCATCAACTTTTTCATCAGTATAATTCTTGTTTTCTTTTTCAGAAAAACATTCGACAGGAAAACGTTCAAAAGCCTGGGGTTTAAATGGAAGGGATTTGGAAAAGAAAGAGTGGGTGGTTTTTTTACAGGCATGCTGTTAACAACAATGATTGCGACTGTGTTGTGGCTGCTGCAACTGCTGCAATGGTTCATTACAGATGTGGATACAGAAGGCTTACTGCTTGTTTTTGCATTGCTGGTATTGGTTGCCATTTTTGAAGAGCTGGTGTTTCGTGGATATATCTTAAGCAATTTGATGGATTCTTTACCAAAAGAAACCGCCCTGCTTGTATCTGCCATTTTGTTTGCCGTATTTCATTCACTCAATCCTGATTTTAATGTAATTGCCTTCATCAATATTTTTATTGCAGGAGTGTTGCTTGGCATTAATTATATCTACACAAAAAATTTATGGTTTGCCATCTTTTTTCATTTTAGTTGGAATTTTTTTCAGGGACCTGTACTTGGTTTCCAGGTAAGCGGTATTGAACTGCCCACTTTGTTACAACAAAACAGCAAGGGTTCTGTTTTATTAACAGGCGGTAAGTTTGGTTTAGAAGCATCATGGCTTGTAACAATTGCTATGAGCATAACAGTCATGATTCTTTATTTCATTTTTCAGAAAAAGTACAGCCCTCCCGCTGTTGATTAATTGTTTGCTATATTCTTGTTATTACTAAACAGAAACCCTACTTTTCTATTTCAACAAAACCAACTACACATGAAGAAGATTCTCATTGGCGGCCTTATAGGCGGCATTTTACTTTTTGCATGGCAAACAATTTCATGGACAGTTGCTAATCTTCATGAAAAAGGACAACAGTACACATCTAAACAAGACAGTATGCTGAGTTTTCTTGCAAACAGTGGCCTGGAAGAAGGTAGTTACATGATGCCCACTTTGCCACCGGGAACATCGATGAATGATATGGAGAAACTCATGGGGCCATATGTTGGTAAGCCATGGGCCAGACTCACTTATTACAAAGCGATGAATGTAAACATGGGTACGAACATGATCAAAGGTATTCTTGCAAACATCATCATTGTGTCTTTACTCTGCTGGATCTTTGCAAAAATTAATTCAACAAGCTTCAGCACTTACTTCATTTCCTGTTTAGCTATTGGAATTATTTGTTTTACAAACGGCGTTTATACAGGTCATATCTGGTATCCCCTGTTTGATATCAATGCACATATGATTGATGCACTTGCTTCCTGGGGATTGGTAGGCATTTGGCTGGGATGGTGGATGCCAAGAAAGTAATTAGCCATTAGCCAATAGTTGTTAGTAATAAATACAAAAAAGTCCACAGTTGAATATTACTCTGCTGTGGACTTTTACTATCGACTAATAACTTATTACTATCGGCTGATCTTACGGCATAATAATCAATCCCTTTGAATCGATCTCTAACATTTCAATATCAAACACCAGTTCTTTTCCTGCCAGCATATGATTGGCATCCAGTATTACTATTTCCTCTCCCACTTCAATAATGGTAACCGGAAATTGCTGACCTGCACTGTTATTCATCATCAATTGCATACCGGCTTCAGGAGCCATATCTTCCGGAAAATTAGAGCGGGGAAAATCAATTACCATTTGTTCATTCCGTTCACCATAAGCTTCATGTGCAGGTATATTAATTGTTTTTTTATCGCCAATTGTCATCCCAACCACTGCATCATCAAATCCTTTGATCATCATACCGGCGCCTACTTCAAACTCCAGCGGTTCACGGCCTCCACTTGAATCAAACTGTTCACCACTTGTTAATGTACCGGTGTAATGCACACGTACGGTATCGCCTTTTTTTGCCTGTTGCATATTGTATA
>JAYUTS010000126.1:0-8059 GCA_043754995.1 Chitinophagaceae bacterium | reverse complement strand
ATTGTTGCAGATCTTTATAATTCATCGCCATTGTATCACCCCGCTGACGGCGTTCCTGTTTTCTCTTTTCGGCTGTCTCCATAGCATCTTTCATTTGTTCACTTGCTTTTTGCAGATCTGATACGGTAACTTTGCCATCTTTCGATTTAATCACTGTATCCTTGTTCGTGCCGGAGCCGCAGGAAATGAGTATGGTTACACTGAAAAATACAAAGCAGAGTTTGGTCATTTGTTTCATATTCAATTTTTTTTGTAATGGAAATACGCTGTTTCTTTCTGAAAAGTAGAAAACAATCTGTGCGCCTGCAATGACACAATCGGGTTAGTGGGGGGCAAGGATCACTTCATTTTTAAAGACTGCCTAGGGCGTTTTGATCTTTTTTGAATGAACCTCCTTATTTTCCGCTGTTTTTCCCTACTTTTGCTGCCCCAAAAGGGGGAGCTGTCAATAGCTCTATTTCCCAAACGGCCCCATAAGTGTTCTGCCTGTGCAGAGCCGCCATCAGGGTATCATTCATAAAGAGCATACAAATGCCAAAGGTAAAAACGAACTCGAGTGCCAAAAAAAGGTTTAAAGTAACCGCTACTGGTAAGATCATGCATCAGAAGAGTTTCAAACGTCACATCCTCACAAAGAAATCAAAGAAACGTAAGCGTAACATGCGTATGGACGGTGAAGTTGCAAAATCTCATGTACATTTTGTAAAACGTTTATTGCGCCTTAAATAAGAGGTGAAATTCAATAAACAATCATTTATAATTTAAAAACATTAAGATATGCCCCGTTCAGTAAATGCAGTAGCGTCTAAAGCACGCCGCAAAAGAATCCTCAAACAAGCCAAAGGCTTTTATGGTAAACGCAAAAACGTTTACACCGTTGCTAAAAACGTAGTAGAAAAAGGTATGACCTATAGCTACGTTGGCCGTAAACTCAAAAAGAGAGAATACCGTGCACTCTGGATTGCACGTATTAACGCAGCAGTTAGAGAAGAAGGTTTAACGTATTCTGTTTTCATCAATAAATTGAAAGCAAAGAATATTGACCTTGACCGTAAGATCCTTGCTGATCTTGCAATGAATGAGCCCGCAAGTTTTAAGAAACTTGTTGATTCAGTTAAATAAAATTGAGTGGATTTCAATAACAACTAAGGGTGAAGTAATTCACCCTTTTTTTATGGCCTAAAATCTTCATGTGGCTGAATTCTTTTTTACGATAAGTTTGCAAACAAAAAACGGTGACAAAGAATACCAACCCATACGAGATGACGAATACCACCTACACCGACCTGGTGCATCAAACTTTCAATTTTCCACAGGAAGGTTTTGATATGAAGGATGGTTATCTGCAATTTAACGGTCTTGATCTGAAAGCGTTAATTGATAAATATGGAACTCCTTTGAAGCTTTCTTATCTACCCAAGATCGGAATGCAGATCAAAAAAGCTAAGAAGATGTTTGAAGCTGCATACAAGCGTCATAAATATGAAGGAAAGTATTTCTATTGTTATTGTACCAAGAGCAGCCATTTTTCTTTTGTAGTAGAAGAAACACTTAAACATGAAGTGCACCTGGAAACTTCTTATGCTTATGATATTGAGATCATCAATAAACTATACCAGAAGAAAAAGATCAATAAAGACATCCAGATCATCTGCAACGGGTATAAACAAAAAAATTATATCACCCGCATTGCCAAGTTACTCAACACAGGTTTTAAAAATGTTACGCCCATTCTTGATAATAAAGATGAACTGCAGCAATATAAAAAAACGATAAAGGTTCCATTTAAAGTGGGCATTCGGGTTGCTGCTGAGGAAGAACCAACTTTTCCATTCTACACATCAAGACTTGGTATTCGTGCAAGAGACATTCTTGAGTTTTATGTTGATAAAATTGAAGGGAATGAAGACCGCTTTCAATTAAAGATGCTGCATATCTTTTTAAACAAAGGAATAAAAGATGACATCTATTACTGGAGTGAGTTGAATAAAGTGGTAAACTTATATTGCCAGTTGAAGAAAATTTGCCCTGAGTTGGATTCAATCAATATCGGCGGTGGATTCCCCATCAAGCATTCACTCGGTTTTGAATACGATTATCAATTCATGATCAATGAAATTGTTGGTACTATTAAAAAAACCTGTAAGAAGACCGGTGTACCCATGCCAAATATTTATACTGAGTTTGGCAGTTTTACGGTAGGAGAGAGTATGGCTCATATTTACTCTGTCTTGGGTCAAAAAACGCAGAATGACCGGGAGAATTGGTACATGATTGATTCTTCTTTTATTACTACGTTGCCTGATACCTGGGGTATTGGTGAAAAATTCCTGATGTTACCATTGAATAAATGGGATAACGATTACCAGCGTGTGGTACTGGGCGGTATTACCTGCGATAGTCATGATTATTATGACTCAGAAGAACATATCAATGAAGTGTTTCTTCCGAAGTTGAATGGTGAATCTGCTGAACCATTGTATGTAGGCTTTTTTCATACAGGTGCATACCAGGATCAAATCAGCGGATATGGTGGTATTAAACATTGCATGATCCCATCACCCAAACATGTTATTGTAGGGCATGATAAAAACGGCAAGCTTACCGATTGGCTGTATGCTAAAGAACAAACGGCACAAAGCATGTTAAAAATCCTTGGGTATTAAATATCATCTTATTAAATTAAGGAAGCCCCCGATATCGGGGGCTTCCTTGTTATCATCTATCTGTTCGAAACTTAAAGAACCGGATTTGTTGTTCTGCTTCCCTTTTTATTTTTGGTATTAGGGTTTTGCTGAGGGTATTGTTGTGGATACTGTTGACGATTCTGAGGATATGTTTGCGGATACTGTTGTGGGTACCTTCTTACATTCCTGTTATCATCATCATACTCGTCATCATCATCATCACCATGTTTATTACACTTGCATTTCTTTTTTCCTTTGGCATAATCTTTTGCATTACCACCATATTTTTTCTTGGCTTGTCCCGGAGGCATGTTACAGGTGTTATGATCATCATCATGATTATTACCTTGTTGTGTTCTTTGATTACGGGGATAACTTACAGTACCATCAGGATAACGAACTGTACCATCAGGATACCTTGTGGTTCCGTCAGGATACTGAATTGTTCCATCAGGCCATTGCTTACTGCCATCCCGTAATATCACAGGTCTGTCAGTACGGTTACCGAAAATGCCGCTTGTATTGGTATCACCTCTTTGTGTGCCTTTCGGAAAGAGTTGAGCTGAAGCTGATGTTATTGAAAAAAGCATCATCAGCGCTATAGACCATTTGTAAAATTTTAAGTTACGCATTGTTGGTAAGTTTTATCATTGTAATTCAAACAACCTGCCAAATGCCAAAAACAAACATCTTGAAACGATTTCTTACGCTTTCTTTAACAGTCATTCTCCTGAATACGGCTGTTGCACAATCAACAGAAGACTCAGTAAAAGCAGTTGTTAACAATATGTTTGCAGCGATGAAGAATGCTGATTCTGTTGGATTGAAAAATAGTTTTTCTGAATGGGCCGTTTTGCAAACCATCAGCAACAAAAATGGCGAAACAATTGTAAGAACCGATGCGATCAATGACTTTGCATCATTTGTTGGAAAAACAAACAGAGGCGATGCTGATGAAAGAATCAGCTTTGATGCTATTCATATTGATGGTGCATTGGCAAGTGTATGGACACCTTATCAATTTTATTATAAAGGAAATTTCAGTCATTGCGGAGTCAATTCATTTCAATTGATTCGTGTAAACGGGCAATGGAAGATTCAATACATCATTGATACCAGAAGAAAAGAAGCCTGTTTGTAATCTATTTCCTGTTCAACCTCTACTTCTTATTGACTTTCGGATCATCAAAATATTTGTTAGCATCCTGCGAACCTGCTTCTTCTATTTCTTCAAATGGGATATCAATCAGCTAACGTTATATCATCGTTTAAATATGTTAAAAAACTGAGAAGAGTTGTGTGCTAAAGATTGCGCAGTTTAAGAATCATCATAAAAATCCTGAATGGGTGTATGATTACGGGCTTGTTCAAATAGAAAACCCGTTGTAGATACAACGGGCTTATAAACCAAAACCAACTTGCTTGAAACAAGCTATTTCTTATTCATTACTGAATGGAAATATTTTTCACAGGTTGCTTTACTTCTGCATGTTTAGGAAGTAGAAGCTTCAATAAACCATTTTCATATTTTGCCTGGATAGCTTCTGTATTGATTTTTTCATCAATACTAAAGCTGCGTTTAAAACTCTGATAGCTGAATTCCCTGCGAACTACTTTCGCATCTTCATTCTTTGATTCTTCTTTTTTCTCGTAGCTGATCGTAAGCAAACCTTTGTCAACTGCAAGATTGAAATCTTCTTTGTTGCGTCCGGGTGCATTTAATTCCAAATGATAGGCATCGCTTGTTTCTACAATGTTTACAGCGGGTGTAAATAAATTGTTGACTGATTTACCAAAAGCTGGTAACTCATTGAAAAATTCATCAAAAAATGAATGAAGGTTTTTCTGAACCGGGTGTTGAACTTTTACCATTGTCATAGTATTTATTTTTTAAAGTTTTTAATTGTGGTATAGTATCATCAAACCATAAACCAACTCAATTTTCCAAGCCATAACTTCTGTTCAAAGAAATTTTTTAAGACAGAAAGTCAAACCAGTGTAAACAAATGCGACAAAATTTCCTGTTTTGATTGCTGTTGCAAAAATTCATTTAATTTTGTGTTGAATTCTAAAACAAATTTCAACATGTATCCAGCAGAAATAGTAATTCCCATGAAGGGTGAAATGACAGAAGGAGGATTTGATGAGTTGTTAACAGCAGAGTCAGTTGATACTGCTTTAACACAAAAAGGAACGAGCTTAGTATTTATCAATTCAGTATGTGGATGTGCGGCGGGAAGCGCAAGACCAGGTGTATTAATGGCCGTGCATAACAGCACCAAACGTCCCGATCATTTATTAACCAGCTTTGCAGGTTTTGATATGGATGCAATAAAACAAATTCGTGAACACCTGTTGCCTTATCCGCCAAGTTCACCAGCAATTGCTTTATTCAAAGATGGACAATTGGTTCATTTTATTGAGCGCCACATGATCGAAGGCCGCCCGGCACAAATGATTGCACAGAACCTGATAGGTGCTTTTGAAGAGCATTGTAACTAATGGCTCTGCATTTTTCAGCTTTGTTCATAGCAGAGTTATTCCCCCGGCAGAAATGTTGGGGATTTTTTTTAGATGCTCTTTACAACCATGCACGAGCAATCCAATTTTTTTAAAGTATCATTGCAACTCAATTTTACTGCATGTATCCCAACTTATATTATTTTTTTAAGGAAGTATTTGGTGTGGAGTGGGAGTGGGCAAGATTCCTCAACTCCTTTGGTTTTTTTGTAGCCCTGGCATTTATTGGAGGTGCTGTTGTTTTAACCAAAGGATTGCAACGAAAAGAAAAGCAGGGTCACCTTCAACCAAAAGAAGAAAAACGAGTATTTGGAAAACCTGCCACAACAAGTGAAATTTTGCTGAACGCATTGCTTGGTTTTTTGATGGGTTATAAAATCATCGGTGCTTTTATGAATGCTGGCGAGGGTATTGATCCCCAGGAATATATTTTTTCATCACAGGGAAGCTGGGGTGCAGGTATTTTTTTAGCCTTATTGTTTGGCGGGTTAAAGTGGTATGAAAAGAACAAACAAAAAGCCTCAAAACCGGAAGAGCGGATGGTTCGTGTATGGCCACATGAAAGGGTGGGCGATATAACGATCATGGCGGCCATTTTTGGCTTTGCAGGGGCGAAAATATTTCACAATCTTGAAAACTGGAATGAGTTTGTAAAAGATCCTATTGGTTCACTGGTTTCCTTTAGTGGATTAACCTTTTATGGAGGATTGATCTGCGCTGCAATAGCGATTATCATTTTTGCTAAACGCAAAGGAATATCAATTCGTCATTTAGCCGATACAATGGGTCCTACTTTAATGCTGGCTTATGCGCTTGGCCGTATTGGTTGCCAGGTTGCCGGTGATGGTGATTGGGGCATTCCAAACAGTGCTTATGTAGCTGACTCAACCGCAAATGTTCGTTTAGCTATGCCGGGAGAGTTTCAAAAATCATTAGAGAACAATCAAACCTACCTGCAGCAGGAGTTCAGAGATGTAAAGCTGGAAGATATTCCACACGCATCTTTTAAAGCGCCTTCTTTCCTGCCAGATTGGATGGTTGCTTATACCTATCCACATAATGTAAATAGGGTAGGAGTTAAGCTGGCTGGGTGTGAACAGGATGATCATTGTAATTATTTACCGGTGCCGGTTTTTCCAACTCCTTTTTACGAAACTGTTGTTTGCTTAATTCTATTTGGGGTATTGATATTTGCAAGAGAAAAAATCAAACTTGCTGGTGGTTTGTTTTCGTTATACTTAATATTAAATGGGCTTGAACGTTTCTTTATAGAAAAGATCAGGGTCAATACAAAATATCATGATCTCCCCTTTCAGCCTACACAAGCGGAGTTGATTTCTCTTAGTTTAATCATTCTTGGTATAGCACTTTATTTTGTAAGTAAGAGAAGAGCCCGCTCTGATGTAAAATAGATCTAAAATATTTAATGATCAAGGCTCCTTTCAGGGGCCTTTTTTAATTTCTTCCGCCTATCTTCCAAAATTACCTTTCCTACTAAAAGAAGGATAAACTGTAACATGTTTATAAGTTGTCCGTCATATTAACGTCATTGATTTACCGAATATCAATATAATTGGCCTTTCGGCACTAAACAATGTACTATGTAAAACATAGAACCTACTTTTGGCATGTAATCTAAAACGACAGGTACTCGTTAATCATTAAACCGAATCATCAAATCGAATCATCATGAAAAAATTTTCAGCAATTCTAACTGCGGCCTTCTTAACCTTATCATTTGCCGGATTTGCTCAAAAAACCTCATCAGTAAGTGGACAGGTAAAGGACGAATCACAAAAACCTTTATCAGGGATTACCGTTTCACTTTACAAAGCAAAAGACACTTCCCTTGTAAAGGCAGCTATTACCGATAAAACCGGTGCTTATGTTTTTGACATTGTAAAAGAGGGTAGTTATTATGTAGGAGTAACAGGTATTGGTTACAAAAAAACAATCAGCGGCTTAATTGAATTAACAGATGCTGGCAATGCCGTGGTTCCATCTTTTAATTTACAACCTGAAGCAAAGGGTTTGAAAGAAGTAACCGTACAGGGTCGCCGACCAATGTTTGAACAGAAACCCGATAAACTGGTTGTGAATGTTGACGCCTCACCAACCAATGCAGGAGCCAATGCTCTGGAAGTATTGGAAAAATCTCCTGGTATTACTGTAGATAAAGATGGTAACATCAGTTTAAAAGGAAAAGCTGGTGTACAGGTATTTATTGATGGTAAGCCGGCCTATTTATCCGGGGCTGACCTTGCAAACTTTCTTCGCAACATGCAAGGATCTCAACTGGATCAGATTGAGATCATGACCAACCCTCCTGCAAAGTATGATGCAGCAGGTAACAGCGGCATTATCAATATCAAAACCAAAAGGAGCTTGCAGTTTGGTTATAACGGAAGTGTTACAACCGGCTATACACAAGGCCGCTATCAGCGTTATACCAACAGCTTTAATTTTAATTTCAAAAAAAATAAAGTAAATCTGTTTGCCAACGGAAACTTCAACGCCAGAAATTCTTTCCAGGAATTAGACATTCAACGTAGTTTTTCGAATGCAATAACTAAAGAAGTGGTTTCCTTATTTGAACAGGAGACAAGGATGATTCATAAGAACAGAAGTTTGAACGGTAAAGCAGGACTCGATTTTTTTGCAACAAAGAAAACCACCTTCGGTATTACTGCTAATGGTTTCTACAGCCCGGGTAAATTCATCAGTACAAGCGATATAAATATTTTCAGCCCCGACCATACATTGTTGAGTAAAACATTTGGTAAAGCAGATAACTCTTCAACCTGGAAACATTTTGGCACAAATCTCAATTT
This sequence comes from Chitinophagaceae bacterium, assembly GCA_043754995.1. GTDB lineage: Bacteria > Bacteroidota > Bacteroidia > Chitinophagales > Chitinophagaceae > Lacibacter. Next base: position 21 of record JAYUTS010000126.1, on the reverse strand, counting down.
CAGACATGTATTTGATACAAC
>JAYUTS010000125.1:0-3532 GCA_043754995.1 Chitinophagaceae bacterium | reverse complement strand
TCACCATGATCTGGATATCAGTTGCCTGTCCGCCAGCGCCACCATAAGGCTGATGCAGCATAACCCTTGAATGTTTTAATGCAGTACGTTTTCCTTTGGTACCGGCACACATGAGCACCGCACCCATGCTGGCGGCAATGCCAATGGTGATGGTGCTTACATCGGGAGTGATATACTGCATGGTATCATAAATACCAAGACCTGCATAAATACTTCCACCAGGGCTGTTGATATACATCTGGATGTCTCTTGTACGATCTGTACTTTCTAAAAAAAGTAACTGAGCCGTTACAATGTTTGCTACATAATCATTAATGGGCTCGCCCATGAAAATAATACGATCCATCATTAATCGGGAGAACACATCCATACTTGCAACATTCAATGGACGCTCTTCAATAATATAAGGCGTAAGATTTGTTGGGTTAAACTGTGTTTGATAATTATGCAACGTAGCGCCGGAAATACCTCTGTGTTTAACGGCGTATTTTTCAAATTCTTTATTCAAATCCATAATTGTTTTTTTTCCGGTTTGAAGTTAAGGGAATATCATTTGGAACAGAAATATTTTCAAATACCGTGCAAAGCATAAAAGCAGGACAATAAGGCAGGAATGCAAGTTTTTAGTTTGTAGTTTTTAGTTGTGAGTTCTAATGTTCGGATATAATGACGGTGTTTTAACAGCAACAATGTTTAAAGCTATGATTTCGATAGCTCCATCAGCCAAATCCCGGCAATACAATAAATCTTGGTTCATACAAGTAAAAATCCCGCCAATTACTTAGCGGGACTGTATTTTTTACATCGTACATCAAACTTCTTAATGATGGCGATGCTGATGTTCTTCATTCATTTTGATGAATTCGTCAGAGCTTACTTCTTTTTCATTCTTTTGAACCTGTTGTTCAGCCCAATTGAATACTTTTTCAGTAACAAGACGGCGATAAGTACTGTCAACCTGTTGTTCATCTTTCATCAATCCATCAACGTACTGATCGAGCCATTCTACATTTCCTTCGGCAAGGTTCATACCTCCAAAATAACTCAATACCTGCTGCTTCATGCTTTCCTTCAATTCTTCCGGAGTTACTTCCAGATTATTTTCATTGACGATTCTGTCTGTGATCAAGGTCCAGCGTAATTGTGTATTGAAGGTTGGGTACTCAGCCTCTATCTGTTCAGGTGACTTTGTTCCTTGTACTCTATTTGCAGGATCGGTTGATGATGCCAGCCACTTCTTCAAAAAACTTTCTGGCAATTCCATTTTAATATCATCTAACAACACATGATACAGGTGATGCTGTAACTGGTTGCTGCTTTGTTTATCCCAATATGCCTGGATGTCTGCTTCAATAGCAGCAAGGAATTCAGCTTCAGTTTTAATTTCTTTTAAAGGAAGAGCTTCCTTAAAGAACTCTTCACTCATTTCCCTTTTTTCAATTAAACCAACTTTGGTAATGGTTAATTTAAATGATTTATCGGCTGCATCTGGAACATCTTTTAATCCGAGGTCTTCAATTACCCAGTTACGTTCTTTTTCTTCAAAGGCATCTTTCAGATGAACAACGATGGTATCATCTTTCTTTAAGCCTTGCAGTTTTTTACGATACGTTTCTGTAAAATATTTTACTAACAGGGAATTGTCTTTTTTCAACCCGCCTTCAACAATATTGTCATCAGCATCAATTTCTTCAAAGCTGAGATTTAATACATTGTCGTCACTGCTGATTGTTTCCGGCTCGGTCATTTTGCCAAAGCGGTTTTGCAAACGCTCAACTTCGTCGTTAATCATCGCAGTTGTAGTTTTTACCTTGTAATACGAAGCTGTAATATTGCCGAGGTTGATTTCAAAAGCAGGTTTTAATCCAACTTCAAAATCAAAACTGTAATCGGCAGGGTTTTCCATATTGGGTTTAAACTCGCCGTTGGGTAAAGGAAGCGGCTGGGCAAAGATGTCGAGCTTTTCATTTGCCAGGTAATCGTTCAAACCCTTTTCAATATTGCGGATCACTTCTTCTGTAAAAATGCCGGGGCCATACATCTTCTTCACCATGCCTGCGGGCACCATCCCTTTGCGGAAACCGGGAATATTTGCCTGTTTACTATAAGTTTTCAGAGTTTTTTCAAACGCAGGAAAATAATCTTCTTTCTTAATTGTAACGGTGAGTTTGTCGTTTAACAAACCAATGTTTTCTCTTGTAACTGTTGTCATACCCCAAACCCCTGAAGGGGCCATTTAAGTTGTTAACTGATCACTGCATCCCTTAGTGAACAGATTAAAATGATAAGAAAAATTTTACCCCCCTTTAGGGGCTGGGGGCTTTGTCCGGATGGAGGGACTCGAACCCCCACACCTTACGGCATCAGATCCTAAGTCTGACGTGTCTACCAATTTCACCACATCCGGGAATTGAAAATCCAAATTTCAAAAACCAAAACCCAATAGGAGAAAGCCCCCTGGATTTTGTGCCTTGTTCCTTGGCTCTTTTTAATGGGTTGCAAAGGTAGGGGGTTTCATGTATTCATTCGTTTTGAAAGAATGCTTTTTCGTAAATTCGCATTTACTGGATACAATCACCACCATACCGGCCTATAACCTTACTCCCGATCAGGAAAAAAAGGAAATCCTTCGCCACTACCGCAGTTTGTTACGTTCATTGAAAACCAAACTCAAGAAAGGCGATAAGGAATTAGTGCGTACTGCTTTTGAAATGGCAGTTGAAGCACACAAAACCATGCGCAGGAAAAGTGGTGAACCTTATATTCTGCATCCCTTAGCAGTTGCTCAAATTTGTGTAGAAGAAATTGGGTTAGGTGTGCGTTCTACTATCTGTGCTTTATTGCACGATACAGTAGAAGATACCGATATAACATTAGAAGATGTAGCAAGAGAGTTTGGAAATGAAATAGCAAGAATCATTGATGGGTTAACAAAAATTTCTACGGTAGTTGATGCCAATTCAACACAACAGGCAGAGAACTTTAAAAAGATATTACTGACGCTAACAGATGATCCCAGAGTGATCCTGATTAAGCTGGCCGATCGTTTACACAATATGCGTACGCTGGATAGTATGAAGCGTGAAAAGCAATTGAAGATCTCCAGTGAAACGGTTTATGTATATGCACCATTGGCACACCGGCTTGGTTTGTACAATCTCAAAACTGAAATGGAAGATCTTGCCATGAAGTATCTTGAGCCTGATATATACAAAGAGATTGCACGCAAGCTTTCGGAAACAAAACGGGAACGCAGCCGCTATATCAATGAATTTATTAAGCCCATTAAAGAAAAGATGGAGAAGGCAGGGTTTACAGGTTTTGAAATTTATGGTCGTCCTAAATCCATTCATTCCATCTCCAATAAAATAAAAAAGAAAGCTGTAAGCTTTGAAGAAGTGTATGATCTCTTTGCCATCCGCATGCTCATTGATGCAACACCCGAAAAAGAAAAGGAAGATTGCTGGAAAGCTTATTCCATTGTTACAGATATGTACACTCCATCACCGGAACGTCTCCGTGACTGGTTAAG
>JAYUTS010000124.1:0-8080 GCA_043754995.1 Chitinophagaceae bacterium | reverse complement strand
CATCATCTGTATCATAAATGGTGAAGTTGGAGGGATAACCCATCCTGGTTGCTTCGCTTCGTAAGATCCGTGCAAACACACTATGAAAAGTGCCGATATATAAATTTCTTGCTTCGTGGTTGCCGAGGATATGCTCCACCCTTTCTTTCATTTCTTTGGCAGCCTTATTGGTAAATGTTAGTGCCAGTATGTTAAATGCATCTACACCATGCGCCATTAAATGTGCAATACGTGTGGTGAGCACTTTTGTTTTACCACTGCCTGCACCTGCCACAATCATCAACGGCCCGTTCATGTGCAACACTGCTTCTTTCTGCCGCTCGTTTAATCCGTGTAAATAATCAATCATATAATAGTAAGGTCTTCTTGTTGTCAAGGTGGAGCTTGTAAAAACCCTGCTGAAGAGTAAACAAAGCTTTGCCAAAAGAAGTTAAGCCTGCAATTTACAGCAAGCCTGCCGGATAAACTTTTGTGTGAGAAACTATTGTAGGAAAACAGGTATTATGCTCCCCGCTGAGCCCCTCCAACATGCTTACCTGCATTACTGGAGGTTTTGGTATTGGCTTTACCACCACCCTTTGGAGCCATAAATGCGCTCTTGTTTGTTGGAAGGGTGTTCTTCTTTTTATCTTTTTTATTCTTGCCGGTGTTAAACAATGACATAACTAAAAATTTATCTTTTAAAAAATTGATTGCTCTTTCTTAAAGCAGGAAACGAAGTTAACCATTTTCTTATTGTTGACTTTGTGGCCATCGGCTTTCATTTTCCTGTGTAGAAAGCAATCATCACACAGAGGCCGAAGAACACAGAGATAACCGAAGAAGAAGAATTAAACGTTCGATTTGTAATGATTGTTTGCCAAGGAGGCACGGGATTCACCGAAAAGAAAGCCAGGGTTATTGGCACACGGAAGCACAGAGTTCACAGAGATTTGTTTTGTATTATTTCCCCCCTTGTTCTCCGTGCCTCTGTTTGCTGTTATTCGCACTCAAAGAAACCATTTGTGAAATTTCGTGTAATTCATACAACCCTGTAACGAATCAAACCCTCCTTGTAATTACCTTTAGCACTCTAATAACCGTCTTGAAATATGAAACAGTTTTTTTCCGCTCTCTTTTTGATCCTTTTAACCCTCAGCAGCAACGCACAAAAGTTAAGCAAGCTTGACAAAATAAGCTTAGCCAATATTCAAAGCCATATCAGTTTCCTGGCCAGTGATAAATTAGAAGGAAGAAGAACCGGTACAAAAGGCGAAGAACTCGCTTATCAATACATCAAACAGCAATTTGAAAAGAATGGTCTTACAGCAAAAGGTGATAATGGAACATTCCTTCAACAGTTTGAAGTAAATGAAGGCCGGCAAATTTTAAGCAGTACTTTTTTTATCATCAATGGAGAGCATTTAAAAACGGAGAAAGATTTTTTTCCGTTGAGTTGGAGTGCCGATGGCGGTGGAGAAGCAGTTGCCTCACCAACATTGCATGAAACCGGCGGTCCCTGGTTCTGGGATTTGAAAGAGCTGTTACTGGAGAATGAAAACAATCCGCATTTTGATTTGATCAACAGCATCCGCAGCAAAGAAAAAGATGCGGCACAAAAAGGAGCAACCGCATTGATCATCTTTAACAGCAGCAATAAAGAAACAGGCTTGAAGTATGATGGAAAAGATCGCTCAGCAGCGTCAACCATTCCTGTGCTCATACTGCAAAAACGGATAGCCGATAAAATTGCCAAAGACCCTGCAGAGATGATGGACATTAAATTTAAAACAGCACAGGGCGAGAAGATCCGTAAAGGACATAATGTAGTTGGTTATATCAACAACGGTGCCGCATCAACGATTATCCTCGGCGCTCACTTTGATCATTTGGGATATGGCGAAGACAATAATTCAAGAAACACCGGAACGGCGGCCATTCATAATGGTGCCGATGATAATGCAAGTGGCACGGCTGCCTTGCTTGAGCTGAGCAGGTTGTTAGTGAAAGAAGGAAGTAAGAACAGCAACTATCTGTTTATTGCTTTTAGTGGAGAGGAATTGGGATTGTATGGCTCTAAACATTTTGCAGATCATCCAACCGTTCCGTTAACGCAAGTGAATTATATGATCAATATGGATATGGTTGGAAGATATAATGATTCTTCCAAAACTATTACCATCGGAGGCGTTGGCACTTCACCCATATGGTCAACTTTGATCACAGAAAAAAAACCGGCCTTTAATATTAAGATCGACAGCAGTGGCACCGGGCCCAGTGATCATACTTCTTTTTACAGAAAAGATATTCCTGTGTTATTTTTCTTTACAGGGCTGCATACAGATTATCATAAACCAAGTGATGATTTTGACAAGATCAACTATCAGGGTGAAGTGATGATTGTAAAATACATTACCCGTTTAATTAACAGGAGCAGTAAAGAAACAAAGCTGGCTTTCACCAAAACAAGAGAGCAACAGGTTGGCACATCAGCAAGATTTACAGTGAGCATGGGCATTATGCCCGATTATACGTTCAGCGGGAACGGTGTAAAAGTAGATGGTGTAAGCGAAGGCCGTGCTGCACAGAAAGCCGGTTTAAAAGCAGGCGATGTGGTGATAAAGCTGGGTGAATTTGCTGTAAGTTCTGTTGAAAGTTATATGCAGGTATTGAGTAAATTTAAGAAAGGCGATGCAACCAAAGTGAAAGTGAAAAGAGGAAATGATGAGCTGGAGTTTGATATAGCGTTTTAATTTATTTAATTTTAAGTATGAGTACAACATACCTTGTAAAGGTTAAAAACAAAAAGAAAGTGGCTTTTACAGAAGCCCTGCTCAGCTCATTCGATTTCCTTGAAGTAAAAAAAGAGAAATCATCGACATCAAAAAAACCTACTACGAATAAAGCCAGGGAGGCCGAGTTGATAAAAGCGTTTACTGATATCAAGCAATCTCTGGAAGGAAAAAAGAGCTTGAAAAAGGCAGATGATTTTCTGAAAGAACTTTAAATTATGCAATCCTTTTCTGTAGAAACGACTCTTTTGTTTCAAAAAGAAGCCAAGTCCCTGGTAAAAAAGTATCCGTCTTTTAAAACAGACTTACAGGCAATTATCAACTCATTAAAAGAAGACCCCAAACAAGGAACAGCTTTAGGAAAAGATTGTTATAAGATAAGGATAAAAATTTCTTCAAAGGCGAGAGGAAAAAGCGGGGGAGCAAGATTGATCACATGCGTTAAAGTAGTGAAACAGAAAGTTTACCTTGTTACAGTTTATGATAAAGCAAGCAGAGAAAGTATTACAGCGGCGTATCTGCAAAAAATTATTCAGCAAGCAGGATTAGAATAAGATGAAACTGAAAATTGACAACGAACTATTAGCAGAAGAGTTTTTTGAAAACACACTTTTGCTCGGCATCATGGCTCCCATTGGAAGCCATCAGTTTGTTTGGCAGATAAACCAGAGCATGCGGTTCGACTTTCGCATCAACAACGATATTGAAATTCAACTCAGCAAAAAAAAACGGCAGTACTTCTTTTCGGTGTTTGAATACAAAGAACCCAATCAAACGCTTGAATATTTTTTATACCGCAACCAGTTTGATGGGGAGTATTTATTACCGGAGCTGAAACATCTTGATTATCTCTTTTTAACCAAAGGTGATTTGCCGGGCAAAGAAGAAGAAAAAGAATTCATTGCAAGCATCAGAAATATCCAGGGCGTACAATTGGTGGTAGAATTAACCAATGAAAAAATAAAACATAAACAGCATTTGATACTTTGAGCAAAGAGGTATGAAGCAAGAGGTAAGAAAGCTGTTCTCCATTATTAATCTTCAAAAATTATTTTCACATGTGGACAGAAACAGACAACAAGCTTTATAAGAAATTCGAGTTTAGTAATTTCTCCGAAGCATTTGCATTTATGACCCGTGTGGCCATTGAAGCAGAGAAAATGAATCATCATCCTTTATGGACCAATGTGTATAACAAAGTGGAGATATGGCTCAGCACACATGATGCAGGAGATATTGTTACAGAAAAAGATAAAAAGCTTGCCGAACGAATCGACAAGCTTTTAAAATCCGCCTGACGGAGCATCAGGAAACTTATTTAATAAACTGAAACCATTGCTGAAACAGTGGCCCCAGAACAGGAACAGGTTTTTCTTCTCCCTGCACAGCCGCAACAAGGCCAATGATCCATAGTACAAACAGCGCAACAAACAAGGCTGTTATTAGCCAGTAAATTGTACCTGAAAAAGAAAAGAGAGTAAACATTCTTAACAACCAGAAGGCGGTCCAGGTGATCATCAATCCCAATGATTGCCTTAAATGAAAGACCACTAATGGAGGCTTGGGCGAAGTGTTGTTACTCGTTACCAGCGAAATGATCCAGCCGATCCACCAGAGATAACTTACCCATGCAGTAGTTTTTGCGTCCATATAAAAGTTGGTTTAAGGTGAAAGAACAACTCTAATATAGCTACTGCATCCTGCTTTTGCAAGTGATTAAACCAATACCTGTACCAGTTTTTCTGCTTTGGGTATAAGTTTACCGATAGGATTCGTGTAAGCAGCTAAGTTCTGTTCCTGTAATAAGTTCTGCACAAGTTGAAGTTGTTCTTCTTTGACTGCAATCAATAAACCACCATTGGTTTGCGGATCGGGCAACAGGTTAAATGCTTCCATTACATTTACGCCTGTTCCAAAAGCAACTTTACTGCTGTAACTGTTCCAGTTGCGGTAAGTAGCATCGGGCACAATCCGTTGTGCGAGGTATTCTTTAGCAGGTTCAAGGAAAGGAATCTTACTGTAATACAATTCTGCTGATAGATTACTTCCTTCAGCCATTTCAATCAAATGTCCAAGTAAACCAAAACCTGTAACATCGGTCATAGCAGTAACGGCTTCCAGTTTGCCCAAAGCCTCACCAATTTTATTGAGTTGAATCATTTGTGCAGCAGCCAGTCCCTGATGTTCTTCTTTCAGTACATTTCTTTTTTCTGCTGTACTTAAAATGCCCACACCAATTGGTTTGGTGAGTAATAACACATCACCCGCATGGGCGGTATTGTTTTGTTTAAGATGAGCAATGTTAATGATACCATTTACTGCTAAACCAAAAAATGGTTCAGGCGAATCAATACTATGTCCTCCTGCTAAACTAATACCGGCTTCATTGCAAATACTTCTTGCTCCTTCTAAAACCTGTTGTGCAAGAGATGCTGGAAGTTTTTCTACAGGCCATCCTAATACTGCTATTGCAAGGATTGGTTTACCGCCCATGGCATACACATCGCTGATAGCGTTAGCTGATGCAATACGACCAAAATCAAAAGCATCATCAACAATGGGCGTAAAAAAATCTGTTGTGGAAATGAGTGCTGTTCCGTTCCCGAGATCATAAACAGCGGCATCATCTTTACTGCTGTTGCCAACCAGTAATTGCTGATCAGTAAAATTTGTTTGTGTTGATTGCAGAATTTGCTCCAGTACGGCGGGTGCAATTTTGCAGCCACACCCTGCGCCATGAGAAAATTGGGTAAGCCTGATTGTTTCTGAACTCATGCGCAAATGTAAACAGCTTCCGTTTATACCAAAAGGATTTAGTAATCCGTGGTATTATTTTCTGCGCAACAAAATAGCAGCACTTTTCTTTGTATCGGAGCTGAATCGTATTTCGTATTTCTTTTTTCCTTCACGGATGATGAGCAGTCCCGTGTTGGGCGGAATGCTTCCCTGATTCTCGGCAAACATGCTGATCAACAGTCCGTCTTTTGAAAAAGGAAGGAGAATGGTTTGTTTGATGGCTTTATCGCTCAGCAGAACTTTATTTAAAAGAAGGGCATTGTTGGAGAAAACCGAAACACTGTCTCCATCAAGCAGACCATCATCATATAATTCAAGCACTACCGAATCTGTTTCAATATGTATTGTTTGAAGAATTTCTTTTTCACGTGATGCAAGCCTGAGCGAATCACTGTTAAAGACAGGAGCAGGCTTATTGGGATCAGCAATTTGAATGTTATTTTTTTTCTCCAGTATTTTAATTAAACCCGATTGAGAGGGATCGTTTTCTTTTTTCAAAAATGTTTTGCCTTGCTGTGGCGCCAGTTGAAAATCCCGTTTATTGGTTTGTTTCCATTCTCCTGTTGCTTCTGTATTACCGGAGCTTAAAAAAAGGATATGGCTTTGCATTCCTTCTTCCTGCGAAGGTGGATTTTGATAAAGTGTTTTCTTTTCAGTTACAACCATGTACCCATCAAAGAGCGTCCCTGTTACTTCACATACGGCATAAAAATCTGCAGTAGAAATGGTAGAATAAGAATAACCGCTGATGCTGTTGCCGTCCTGGAAAAGCAAGAGCTCGAATTTATAAGGCAGTTCCTGCTGCAGAAGATTGCTGCTGGTAAACCGCCCCCGCCAGAGCCCGGCAATGTTTTGTGCAGATGAAGTAACGGCACTCAATAATAAAACAATTGAAAAAAACCATTTCATGTGTTCATTTTTGTTTTTAATTTAGCCACATAGTATATCCACAAAAATTATCATCGCTGTTGGTATAAATTAGCTCGATAATTTTTATGGATATTTCATCATACAAAGAAAAGATTTCAACTGCTATCTTTCTGTTATTGTTTTCTTCGTAATAAAATAGAGGAGCTTTTGTTGAGATTGGAACTGAAATGAATCTGGTAACGTTCGTTATTGGTATAGATTACGAGCAACCCTGTATTAGGGGGAATGGACCCAAGATTTTCAGCAAACAAGGTGAGTTGAATGATTTCACCCGGCTTGACATAGATCGTTTGTTTATAAGCCTGCGCCTTGAGCCCAACTTTTGCAACAACGAGTTCATTGTTCAAAAAAACACTTACGGTATCGCCGTCAATTTCTCCATTATCGTACAACGAAATAACCACGCTGTCTTCAGTAATTTCAAGCGCCTGTATAACTTCCATTGCACGTTTGGTTAAAACAGGATTGTTGATTACCGGCGGTGGTAATGCCTGAACAACAGGCTTTCCGGTTGTTGAAGTATCTTTTTCCTGTCCTACTTTATTGATAGAAATCAGCGGTTTTTCAGGAACAATTACAGTTGATGTATTGGAAGGGTTGATGTTTGTGTTGGTTGGTTGTTGAGTTAACGGTTTCGTTTGGGTGTTAACTGTACTGATGGTTGGTTGTTGCTTTTGTGTAGTTGGTTTGTTGGTTGCAGTTGTGTTTTGTTTGGGTGTTGTATTGGTAATTGCAGGTTGATTTGTTTGCTGCTTGTTTTGATTAACAGCAACCGTGTGGTTAGGATTTGATGTTGGTTTATTGACCTGCGTTTTTGTTTCATTGCCTTTTATAACAACCGATGCAGAATCAGTTTTTGTTGTAGTAACGATTGGTTTGTTTACAACAGGTGGTGAAGCTTGATTTTGTTTTGGTTGATTATTTGCATCAACTGGTTTGTTGTTCTGGGTTTGTTGTTCATTGCCAATCTTTGCAACAGTTTGTATAGAGTCTGTTGGAGTTTTGGTTGTTGATTGTTGAACCGGGTTTGTTTTTACAGGTGCTGAAACAATCGCCGGTTCTGGTTTTGGCGGTTCTGCAAAAACCATCTCCTGATCAAGGTTCTTATCTTCCAGTCGTTTGTACAATTGTGTTGCTAAATAATTCCGTTCTCTTGAAACAGAAATTTTCCCGGTGATGGGTAAAAATTTTTTTGTTCTTGAAGTGCTCCACTCACCCGGCATAACAGAAACAGTATCTTCATCTTTCTGTATTTTAAAAAACATCACCGTCTTAACTCCTTTTGTCTTTTCTTCAAAATTGTTGGAAACAGTTTTCTCATCTTCAACAATCAATATGCTGTCTGCAATACGGGCAGTGACCTTTACCAGGTTATAATACAATATATCATTAACAATAAAGAGGCGATGACAGTAACCATACAACTTGCCGTCTTTTTCCTTGAGGGTTAATTCAAAGTCAACGGTATATTTTGGGCTGTCTACTTCCATCTTGCCTTTATACACACCTGTAACCACCTGCGAAGAAGAGTGGAAGGAAATTGTGCAGATGAAGAAGAGCAACAGGATGTTTTTCATGCTAAA
>JAYUTS010000123.1:0-8101 GCA_043754995.1 Chitinophagaceae bacterium | reverse complement strand
AAAATTGCTGAAGCTATTGAACATTCATCCCGCTGAATGGCCATTGGTTCGGCGGCTTTTTTTATTACAATTTTTTCAGGGAGCAGGGATTGCTTTATTCTTTACATCGGCTTTATCACAGTTTCTTGATCGTTATCCTATTTCAGAACTGGCTTATGTCTTTATGGTTTCTGCCGGTTTGTTATGGATTACCGGCTATATCTGTAATAAGTTAGAGCATCGGCTCAGTGTACACAAACTGAGTCTTGTTATGACGTTGATTATGGCCACAAGTATGTTTCTGTTTTGGGTTTTTGAATTTTCGTTTGCTTCGGGTTGGTTCTATTATATTATGCTTGCCTGGTTCAATGTATTATACCTCATTAATAATCTTGAATTCTGGGGATTAGCTGCACAACTCTACGATGTAAGACAAAGTAAACGACTCTTTGGTGTTATCAGTTCCGGCGATATACCGGCGAAATTTCTTGGTTATACAATTGCATTGCTGCTGGTACCATATATCGGAACACAAAATCTTTTATTAGCAGGGTTTGCAGGTATGCTGTTCTCCTTATTGTTTATACAAGGCATCTTTAAAACAGGTGAGCTTGAAAACATTGCCCTGCCTGCACATAAAATAAAACAGCATCATACTGCAGGACTGTCTGCCTTAATTCGAAATTTCAGTGGAAACAAATTGATCATGACAACCGCTGTACTTTCAATGCTTGCCTTTACAGGGTTTGTATTAATTGAATATGCTTTTTATGCAGAGATAAAAGAATCGGATAGCTACAAATCTGATCTGTCCTTTGCTTCTTTTACTGCCGCTTTCATGGGTGCATCAAGATTAGTGGCATGGATTTTAAAACTTGGTTTTACCGGCAGAATTGTTGCGGGAATTGGAAACAGAAATGCGCTGTTAATTACTCCCATTACTCTTTTGCTGTTTAATATGATTGTTTTACTGATTGTACATTTTAATCCCGGCAGCAAAATGATTTTATATGTATTCGGATCGGCAGCCATCCTGGTTGATGCATTAAGAGCTTCTATCAATTCGCCTGTGCTCTTAACTATTTTACAACCTCTTGCTGCGCCTGAGCGGTTAAGAGCACATAATATCATTAAAGGCATCATGGACCCTTTTGCTTATCTGGCCATCGGCCTTCTTTTGTTTACACTTTATAAACTTCATATTTATCAACTTGAAATCCTATGTTATGTACTCATTGCTGTATCTGTTGTATGGGCAGCCTATGTGTTTCTTATTCAAAAGCATTATCTGAAAGTATTGATCCAAACCATCAGCAGCCGCTATTTTACAAAAGAAGAATTCAACTTGTATGAAAAAGGAACATTGGAGAAAATAGCAGAGAAGATCAATACCGGAACAGAACTCGAAGTATTATACCTGCTTAAAATGCTGGAACAAAGAAACGATCTTACCAATGAACAATTAATTGCTGCTGCATTAAAGCATCCATCATCGAATGTTTGCCTTGCTGCATTAGAAAGCATTCAACGGAAGCAAATGCTTGCAACAGTTTCGGATGTGGAGGCGTTGATCAATAACAGCAAAGACTCTATCATTCGTGCAAAAGCAATCAGTGTTCATGCAGCACTTGCCTTTAATTACAATCTGTTGTCAGGATATCTTTCTTCCAATGATCCTTTGCTGCAACAGGCTGCCATCATCAGTATTGTTAAATACAGCAAAACGGAAGAAGAAAGAAAACCCGCTGTTGAGTTGTTTCTGGAGTTATCAGGTTCAGCAGACAGAGAGAAGCGATTGAATGCAATAGCAGTCATCAGTGAAACAACTGACCCCTTGTTTGAAAAACATTTATTGCAACTGTTAGACGATCAGGAACCCACTGTTCAAAAAGCTGCCATTCATGTAATTGGAAAAGGGTTCTATCCTGAAGCGCTCAAACATCTGCCTGAACGCTTTCGTTTATTTGAAAAAGAAATTACCGAAGCCTTCATCAATGCAGGAAATAAAAGTCTTGCCGGTATTTCGCAATTACTGTTGAATCAGCAAATCAATAAAAAGCAACAGCAAAATTTAATCATGGCTTGTGGAAGAATTGCCGGTGTTGAGGCACAAGGGCTTTTATTGAATTTACTGTTATGGCTTCCTGCAGAAAACAGTACCACCATTAAAGCCCTCCACCGGTCAAATTTCCATACAGATGAAAAAAGCATTCCCATTGTTGATCGTGTTACGCATGCCTACCTGATCCGTGCGGTTGAACTGTTATTTATGCTTAACCGTTTACATGGTTCACATGATGCAAAAGGAGTTTTGTTTAATTCACTTCACTATGAATTGCTTGAACTGAGAGAAACATTGCTCAACCTGTTTTCTTTTTATTCTGAAAAAGAACAGGTTGATAAAATAAGGAAGGCGCTGCAACTGAATAAAAAAGAAGCCGCTGCCAATGCGCTTGAATTGATTGAAGTAACCATTAAAAAAGAATACGCATCTACGTTCAACACCATCTTTGAAGAATCCGATATTGCTTATCGTTGTTCCTTATTAAAGAAAGTAATGCCGGAGTTGGTTTTTACCAGTATTGTAACTGTAGTAACACGGGTGTTAGCAGAAGAAAAAGACAACTTCAATCACTGGACCAAAGCCTGCTCGTTACATACCAGTAAAAAGGATCATATTAAAATTGAAAAAGGGCTGATTCAGAAGTACCTTCAATCGGAAAATATTCTTTTACGGGAAACAGCCTCTTATGCCGCTCAATAAAGTAAATGAACATGAACCCATCCACTGATAAACTATTGATGTTTGAAAAAGTGCTGATTCTGAAGTCGCTCAACCTGTTTAGTGAAACACCGGAAACAATCCTGTCAGAACTGGCACCATTGATGGAAGAAATAGAATACGAACAGGACACGCTTATATTTAAAGAAGAAGAAATCGGTGATTCGATGTATGTCATTTATAAGGGCGAAGTAAAAATTCATAAAGCCAATACTACACTGGCTGTTTTAAAAGAAAAAGAAGTGTTTGGTGAGTTATCATTACTCGATTCAGAATCAAGATCGGCATCGGCAACCTGCTATACCGACTGTTTCCTGTTTAAAATTGATCAGGATCCTTTTTATGAATTACTGGAAGCCAGGCCCGAAATTGCACGGGGATTTATTAAGATTCTTTGTCAACGACTGAGAGTGCAAAACGAAAAATCAATCATTAATAAAGCTTAATTTATTTTTTGGCATCCACAAAAAACATGTCCACTTCACCTTTGTTCTTGATGGCAATTTTGCCACGGGTTGTAAAATGAAAGTTTTCTTTCGCCTGGAGATAGGTTGATGCAGACACATTGATGCGACCCGGTTCTGAAGTTTGCTGCAGCCTTGCTGCTATATTTACCGAGTCGCCCCAGATATCATATGCAAATTTCTTTGAACCTACAACACCTGCCACCACCGGTCCTGAATTAATGCCGATTCTGATATCGAAATAATTTTTTTTCGTTTGTATTCTTTCTGCTTTTGTACGATCAATAAAGTCAATGATCAGTAAAGCTGCATCAATCATATCAACTGCATGGCTGTTATTGGTTACAGGCAATCCCGAAACACACATGTAACTGTCTCCGATTGTTTTAATTTTTTCAATACTGTAACCGCTGATAATTTCATCAAACTCCCTGAAATAAAAATCAATATCATTTACCAGTTCATCAGCAGGGGTGATGTTACTTATTTTGGTAAACTCAACAAAGTCGGTAAACATGACCGTTACATTTTCATACCGCCTTGGTTGTGCTTTGCCCGTTTGTTTTAATTCAAAGGCTGTTTCTGCCGGAAGGATATTGAGCAGGAGTTTTTCTGATACAAGCTTTTCCTGTTCAATGATATTTTTTTGCTGTACAACCTGTTCTGTTCTGTCAATTACTTTTTGTTCCAGGTTTTCATACAGCAGGGAGTTGTTAATAGAAACGGCAATTTGCCCGGAAAGTAAGCGCAGCAGGTTCAACCGTTGCTGATTAAAAACTCCAACTGCAAGATTATTCTCCAGGTAAAGAACTCCGGTAAAATTTCCCTGGTGGAGAATAGGCATACATAAAACCGATAGTGGTTTCTTTTTCTGCATATACACATCTTTTGAAAAGCGAACATCATTATAAGCCTCTTCCATGACGACTTCTTCTTTTGTGCGATATACATATTGTACAACTGAAACAGGCAACAGTTCGCTCTCTTCATCGGGAATGCCAATGATGAGTTTTACTTCATTGCCATTTTGATTTTGGGGTGGCTTGTATAATATCTGTTCGTCTTTTTCAAGCAGCACATATCCTTCCTGAGCACCTGCATTTTCAACTAAAATCTTCATCATCCTGTTTAACAACAGATCAAACTTTACTTCGCCGGCAATTGCTGTTGAAGCTTTCATGATAGATGCCAGGTCAATGTTCTGGCTGTTAATATTCACTGAATCCTGGATCGTTATTTCACCACTGAAAGTCATAGATATCGTGTCTTTAACTTCCACATCTTTTAACGCAGGGTTTTGTTTCTTCATTTGGGCTACTTTATTGTAAGCGCCCCATCTTGCATACAATACAATTGCTTTTTGCAGATATTGATCTGCATCGTTTTTAAGATTATTCTCTAAACAGATTATTCCCAACAATTCATTGCCAAAAGCCTCCAGTTGTGTAAGTTGATTATCCCTTGCTGACTGTACCGCTTTCTGACAAAAATCAATTGCTGCTGCAATATCATCATGAATTGTTGCCATGCCTGCACACATCAGCAGGCGTTGGGCCGAAAAATTCTGTGGGCATAATTTTTCCCAGCTTTCAAACTGCTTCAGATTTTTTTTCAGCCTGCGTTTGAACAATCGTTTTTTAAAAGCAGAAAAGGAAGAATAATTGGCAATGCCTGCCATACTATAATAAAAAATTGCATCTGCATGACTTGGGGTTGCCTGCAGAAAGCGAAGAACCCCTATGGCCTCTTCTGCCATCTTCAACGCTTTTACAGGCTCGTTCATGAAAAGATAATACTTACTCCTTGCTGTATAAAAATATCCCAGGTTGAATTTTATTGGTTGATTTTCTCTTACAAATGCTTCTTCAAAAACAGCAACTTCAGCATCTTCAATTTTACCCATTAACTCTCTCATGCAGAAAGTATAGAGGTTAAACTCCCAAACCATTTTCGGGTCATTGGGTTTTTCAACCCAGGTACGGTAACCACCAAATTCATCCAGGATTAATTTCAGATTACGTCCTGATCTGATTTGTGTAGCAATATGCTGATTGATGTTAATGGCGAGATAATTATAATCACCTGCCTCCAATGAATACTTGTAACCCGTATAAAATTCATGAAAGGTTTCACGCAGGGGCATTACCCAATGATAAATTCCACCGGCCAGGTTAGATGTTAATTGTCCACGTACTTCCGGTGAAAAATTCCGCTGGTTCAATTCAAGACAAACTTTGCCAATAGCAAAGGAGCGTTGATAATGCTGAAAGAAAACATTTTCAATAATACCATAGGTTACAAAAATATGCGGCGATGCAATGGAGTTTCCCCGTTTGATGGTATAGTTCACCAATGAAAGAAAGGTGGCGAAATAGGCTTCAAAGTCGTTGGAGAAATAAACCGGCGAAATGGCAAGACTGAATATTCTTGTTACAAGCTGTTCCTTTTCATTTTTTATTTCGGGGAGGTTCAGTAAATCACCTGGTTGAATATTTCTGAACCGCCATTTCATTAAAATAACATTCTTCAAAATAGATAAAATTTTACCGGCTTTTGTTTTGGGCAGCCTGATGTTGAACAGGCTTAATGCAGTATGGGCCAGTTCAAGCGCTTCCGTGTATTTTCCCAAAGCTACTGCCAGCGATAGTTTTCTTTCATACACCAGGCCTTTTTCCATTTTGTTTCTGGCCTTTACCAGTAAGCCATCAAACAACTGATCTGCTTCATTTGCATGGAGGTTGAGATACTCCGCTTCTGCACGGGACAGGGATAACTGAAAAGCAAAATCAAAATTATTTTCCCATGCATCGGTAGCCAGCAGCGATGCTGCCTTTTGATAATAGTGAAGCGCCGATTCATAGGCGCTTGCCTTCTTTGCTTTTTTACCTGCATCAAAATTCAATTGACACAATTGTTTTTTATCCTGCGCTGATGAAACAAATGACTTACCCTCGTTGAGGTGATTCACCAGCTCAAACACATCGGCTTCATCTTCCTTTGTTTTTAACATCCATGAACCAATAGCATAATGAATGCGGTTACGCTCTTCTTCGTTCAACATGGAATATACAGCCTGCAGAAAACGGTCATGTGCAAATCTTGCTTCAGTAAAAAAAAGCACCTGTTCTTTTTTTTCTACTGTGTCCCTTTTCATTAAAGCAGAAGGAATAATATATTCTTCTTTAATAGCCTGGAAAAGAATGCTCACAATTTCCTCCCCGGGTATGTTCATGACTCCTGCTAAAGTTTGAACTGAAAATTTTGTTCCAACACAGGAAGCATACTGCAGAATTTTTAATGTATTGGCAGGAAAGCGCCGTATTTTTTGAGTAAGAAAATGAACAACATTTTCTGTAACACTCATCTCCTTTATCTGTTCTTCATGCCATAGCCATTTACTTGCAGGAGCATCCCACCAGATAAGGTCTTTGGCACTCAAAGACTTCAGGAACTCATTAATGAAAAAAGGGTTACCATCTGTTTTCTTAAAAACAATACCGGCAAGTCCCTGAACCTGTTGCGCAGATTCATTGAGCGTATCACTCAACAGTAATGATACATCAGGAACAGTTAATCCTTTGAGTCTTATTTGCCTGATGTTCAAATTATATTCTTTCACTTCGTTCAGTGTAACACTGAGTGGATGATCGGAAGTAACTTCATTATCCCTGTAAGCAATAATGATGGTTACATATTTAATGGAAGCATCCGTTAAGATTTCTTTCAGCAGATCAAGTGAAGCCAGATCGGACCACTGCATATCATCTAAAAAAAGTACGATGGGGGTTTCTTTTCCTGCCAGTAATTTAATAAACTGAACAATGGTATAATTAAAGCGGCTTTGTGATTCAAAAGAGTGCGTGCTGTGCCGGGGCTGTTCTTCACCCAGTAACAATCCAAGATCGGGGATCAATGAGAGTAACAGTGATAAATTTTCGCCCAGCGTTTGTTTTAAATTGTGTTGCCATTCAATCAACAGATAATTATCCTTTGTTAAAAAATGTTTTACAAACGAAGTAAACGCCTGTATAAATGCCTGGTATGGAATATTGCGTTGATACTGCCCAAACTTCCCTTCCAGAAAATATCCCTGTGCCTCCGTAACAGGCCGGTGCATTTCATGTATGATAGAAGATTTTCCTACACCTGAGTAGCCACATACAATGGCTGTTTGCAATTCTCCTTTTAAGGATTTGCGAAAGGTTTCCAGTAAAAATTCAAATTCCTTTTCTCTTCCATATAATTTCTGTGAAATTCTGAACCTGCCTGTATAATCATTTTGTGCCAGTTGAAATGTTTCTGCTTTTCCTGTTGCTTCCAGTTGTTTCAGAATAATTTCAAGATCATGCTTAATACCAAAGCCCGACTGGTATCTGTTTTCAGCATTTTTCTCCAGCAGTTTCATGATGAGTTTCGATAGCACCTCAGGAATCGTCTTGTCAACCTGTGATGGCGGTACGGGCTTGCGTGCAATATGGCAATGAATATATTCAATAGGATCGGAAGCTTCAAAAGGCAACCGGCCCGTAACCAGTTCATAAAAAATAATACCCAGTGAGTACAAATCGCTTCTTGAATCTATGGCTCTGTTCATCCGGCCTGTTTGCTCGGGCGACATATAAGCAAGCGATCCTTCCAGTCGTTCAGGATTGATAGAGTAGTCGGACTTGAGATTGAATTTTGTAGAGATGCCAAAGTCTATTAAGGTTACTTTGCTGAGATCATTGCTAACAAGAATATTTTTACTGTTTAAATCTTTATGTATGATCTGGTGTTGATGAATTTCTCCGGTATAACGGGCAATCTGTATAGCTACTTTTAACAAGTCAGTTAACGGGCGGTCTCTTAATAAAAAAGCCTCCTTTAACGTAATTCC
>JAYUTS010000122.1:0-8102 GCA_043754995.1 Chitinophagaceae bacterium | reverse complement strand
AAGAAATCGTGTGGAAGAAAAAAAGTGACGAACTGTTTGATATAGCTGAGTGCCTTGATGATAAAACAGTTGCCAACTGGGAAAAACTATTTTTTAGCCAGGATGCGTTCTATGAAGATGATGAAGAGTGATATCAAATATTAAAAATACTAGTAAAAATAATATCAGTTTTGCCGACTCAGACCTTTGGTAAACGCACACGATTTTTCCAATGAAGGTCTCGATATTTTATTAAGGACATGTTTTTAGCCTCATCATTCGACCAAATTCGATGATGTTTAATATTTAATAACCCATCCCTAAATTTTGATTGATAGTAACGATGATCGTCTTCCAATTTCTCAATTATTTCAGCAATTAATTTACAACATTCAATAGGCTGAGTTAACACTTGTTCTTCTGAAAATCTAACAATAGCCCATCCAGATTCCAAGAAAACTCTATTCCGATCCTTATCTTTAATATTTCCCAAGTAGTGGAGAGGTTCATTATTAACAAATGAGTAGGGCTCGTCTATTTCAATATCAATGAATATTTTTTTACTGACATTAGAATACACAAAATCTGGTTTATATCCCTTCATTATTGATTCATTATGTGATATCTCATCTTTGAAATGCTTTTCAAGATATTCAAAAAAGAAATACTCGCTTCGTCCAAAAGTTTTATAATGTTCATTCATCAAATCAAAAAGAGAATCCTCATTTGCATTATTCCATAAATTTTTCGGGGAAATGACTGGAGTCATTCTTTGAGGAGGAAATACTTGAGGAAAATTTCCAAAAGGAAACTCAGGCAAATAAAATGAAGAGGGTAACCTTGCAGATTTTTCTATCTTTTCTTGAATCAGATTATACCTCCTATCATTTTCAGCATAATAACTGAATAATTTTAGAAAGAGATACAATACAAAAGCTCCAATAAGAAAACCAAACACCCACATTGGTATTAATATTATCAATTGTTAAAAATGCATAGCATGCTTAATACATAAATAAAGCCCTCACATACCTCACAACCTGTCTTTTACATAAGTGATCTCTTTTTTTCCATGAGGCATCGGCTTCCCTAAATCATCCACATTTACAAAAACAAGCTTGTCAATGGTGAGGATCTGTTCACGGGTAAGTTTGTTTCTTACTTCGCAACGCATGGTCATTGATGTTGTGCCAAAATGTGTTGCAAGAATTCCGATCTCAATAATATCGCCCTGCACCGGCGCAGAAATGAAGTTGATCTCTGAAATAAATTTGGTTACCACCTTGCGGTTCTCCAGTTGTATAACTGCATACAAGGCTGCTTCTTCATCAATCCATTGCAACAATCTTCCACCAAACAAACTTTGGTTCGGATTCAGATCTTCTGGCTTCACCCATTTACGGGTGTGAAAATTCATATTATCCGGGGTTTCGGTCATGGGTTGCGTGCTGGCTAATCATGCGTAAAAGTAAAGAAAGAATTTAACCTGCCGGGACAAACTGTTGTTTTCCATTCATTAAAACTCTATGACATTTGAAAAAAAATTTCGTAACTTTTAATTCTAAATTGCCGGGTTATGAAAAGAGCCGTCATTCTTTTGTTGCTGTTAGCGTTTGTTGCAGTTATTGCCATCGCCAACATCAACCGGAAAAGCGAAAACAAAACAGAAAAGAAAACAGAGCAGAAAACTGAAAAGAAAAAGCAATGTAAACGAACCTGTTTGTTTTCGTAAAACTAAAACGTCCCGTTTCTGAATAAGACGGGACGTTTTGTTTGTATTAGTTTTTACCTGTTTTTTGTTTCAACAGATCGTTGGCTGTGGTGCCTTTCTTTTTTACAATGGTTGTTTTATTAAAATTATAGCTCAGCGTTAAACGATAATTTCTTGTTTGAGTTCGGCTATAGCTTTCTAAATTGAAATTGGGCCCGTAAGTAAAAGTTTTATTCTGCTGTTGGGTAAAAGGATCAACAGCGTTGAGTGTGATAATGATTTTCTTCTTAAAAAATTTTCTTTGAACACCCAAGTTCATATTCATATTACTTTTTACTGTTCCCTGTGGGTTGGCAAAGCGATTGAAGGTTAAGGTGCCTGTGATTGTCCACATTTCTGTTGCTATATAATTACTGCTGAAGTTAGAAGTAAAAGATCCTCCATCACGATACTTGCGAACCTGTTTATCGAATGTGCCGTATTGATTATAATTATAATTGGCGCTGATATTACTCCGTAGTTTTTTGCTCAGCGTTACTCCACCCCAGCCACTTATTTCGTACTCCTGCCGGTTACTTACATTATCCCATGTAACAATTGTTTTACCATCTGTTTGTAAAGTTCTGATCTGGCTGAATACATCTTCAACCAGGTTATAACCCACTCCAATATTGGCAAAAAATTTATCTTTTGTTTTGCCGATCACTACATCAAAATTGTGCGACTGTGTCGGGTCCAGTTCCGGGTTACCATATCGAAGATTATAGGGATCACCATAATCAATTGCAGGATTCAGTTCATTAATACCGGGTCTGCGTATGGTTCTCCTGTAAGCAAATGTTAGATTCATCCTGTTCTTCCAACTGCGGTTTAAATTGGCAAATGGTAAAAAATTATAAAAGCGATTGAATACGTTTCTTTGCTCCTGCAGTAACTCAAAAAGAATATTGGTTTGTTCAACTGCCGCACCGGCACTGATGGAAAAGCCGGGTTGAAAAATATGTTTCATCGAAAATCTTATATTAATCACATCCTGGTGAAACTTGAAATTATTACTTAACAGACTTACTTTTTGAAAAGTACTTTCAGGTTTTTTTAAAAATTCGGTACTGAGATCAATATGACTGTTGCTGCGGCTATACGCAGTACCTGTTGAAAAGCTGGTCTTCCTGTTTTTTAGTAATTTATCATAACTAAAGTTTACACTGTATCCATTGTTTCTTGTAGCAGTTGCTTGTTTTTGTGTACTGTCAACACCTGTTGGAGTTTCATCTGGGTTTAAGAATTCCTGGAAATAGTTACGTACATTTTTATTCCACCCCTGGTTATAAGCAGCGATGAAGCGGAACACTTCGCCTGCCGTCTTCCCTTTATGTGTAAACGAAAAGTTGATGATTGGAGTTCGGTTATATCCTTCTGTAGCAACAGTACGTTCACTCAATTTTGAAATGAAATCGAACCTGTTAATATTGGTATAACGGTTATGACCACTGTTGTTAAAATCGCTCTGGTTATACTGCGCAACAAAGTTGATATTGTTTCTCTTGTTAATATCATAATCAAGATTGAAACGGAAATTGGGACGGATATTTTTATTTAAAGAACCGCTGATAATCTTTAACTGGTTCGATGAATCTGTATAAACATTTGTACGGTTGCTGTAACCATCTGTTGCAAACTGGTTAGCAGCGATGCCCGCATTCAGGTTTATTGCAAAACCCTGCTTCCTGTAGTTGAAATTGGCACTCATTCCTGTCTCACCTCTTGTGCCGCCATATATATTTATTCTTCCTCCAAAACCAACTCTTCCTTTTTTGGTTACTATATTAATAACACCTCCCTGTTCATTGGCGTATTGTGGTGGAGGATTAGTTAACACTTCAATTTTTTCAATGGTACTGCCGGGCATACTTTCTAACAAATCCTGTAATTGCTGCATATTCAACTCAACAGGTTTATCATCAATCAAGATCTTGGGTTCTTTCCCCCGCACCAGTATCTTTCCGTTAGGATCGGTCGTCACCAAAGGAGTTTGTTTTAATAACTCTGTGGCAGTACTTCCATTGCTTAAAGCACTTTCACCCACATTAAAAGTGATGTTCCCGTCTTTTGATTCGATTAAAGGTTTTTCAACATAGATCACTATTTCGGCCAGTTCAACGGCCTGGTTACTGAGACCAATATCGTTTAAATTAAAATCAGAACGTTCTGTGCGTAAATGCATGCTGTCAATCAATTTGGTTCGGTAACCGATAGCTGAAATCGTTAAGCGGTAATAACCAAACTCAAGATTGCTGAAATTGAAAGTGCCATTTTTATCTGTTAGAAAAACGGAGAGTTTGGCAGAATCTTTATAGGGAATAATTGAAACCGTTGCTCCCACTATTGCTTTATGATTAGAAACATCCAGTACAGAGCCAATGACCAACCCGGTTTCTTTACGCTGTGTTTGCTGAGCTTTTGTATCAAACGAAAAAAAAGAAAAAATTGCCGATAAAAATAGAAAGGCTTTAAGTAGCAATGGGTTGAGTTTTTTGTTAGTCAAAGTTAATTTTCAACGGTATATGAACCCGTCTTAATTCCATCAACGGTATAATATGCTGCCAATCTGTCACCAATTAGGTTTCATTTTACTACCTTTGCCAGCTCAATTTGTGATTGATATGATGGATTTGATGACAGATAGTAAAGTGCATAATGAAACCAGGCAAGGAGAGGCTTATGCTCCTTTTGCAAACGACCCAAGTAATTATCAAAAGAAGTTTTATATAGAAAGCTATGGCTGTGCAATGAATTTCAGCGATAGTGAAATAGTTGCCAGCATTCTCAACTCAGCCGGCTTTGGAGCTACAAGAAACACAGATGATGCCGATTTGATATTGCTCAATACCTGTTCCATTCGTGACAAAGCCGAGCAAACAATCCGCAAACGATTAACTGAGTTTAGGAAAGTCAAGAACAAAAAGCCCGGACTATTAATTGGCGTGCTGGGCTGTATGGCCGAGCGATTGAAATCCAATTTACTGGAAGAAGAGAAGCTGGTTGATATGGTGGTTGGCCCCGATGCCTACCGCAGTTTGCCAGGTTTAATTGAAGAAGCAGAAGGTGGGCAAAAAGCAGTGAATGTGTTGTTGAGCCGTGATGAAACATATGCTGATATTTCACCCGTTCGATTAGAAAGTAATGGCGTGAATGCATTTATTTCCATTATGCGTGGTTGTAATAATATGTGCAGTTTCTGTGTGGTGCCCTTTACACGGGGTCGTGAAAGAAGCCGGGATGCCAATTCAATCGTTGCTGAAGCACAGGATTTGTTTAGCAGAGGATTCAGAGAAGTAACATTGCTTGGTCAGAATGTTGACAGTTATTATTATACCCCCCAGCACCCTGAAGGGGGAGTTTCAGAAACTCCGATAACTTTTGCAGCTCTTCTTGAAATGGTTGCAATGGTAAGCCCTGAATTACGTATTCGTTTTTCCACATCGCATCCAAAAGATATTACAGACGAGGTATTGTTTACCATAGCAAAGCATGAGAACATTTGTAATTATATACACCTGCCGGTACAAAGTGGTAACAGCAGAATATTGCAATTAATGAACCGCACCTATACCCGTGAATGGTATATGAAAAAAATTGATCGCATCAGGGAAATCATTCCTGATTGCGGCATCAGTTCCGATATCATTGCCGGTTTTTGTTCTGAAACAGAAGAAGAACACAGAGATACATTAAGCATTATGGATTACAGCAGGTATGATTACGGCTATATGTATTTTTATAGTGAACGTCCCGGAACTCTTGCTGAACGACGTTATACAGATGATGTGACGGAGGATGTGAAGAAAAGACGTTTACAGGAAATTGTTGACAAACAATATGCTTTATCAGTTGAAAGTAACAAAAGAGATATTGGCAACACGTATAAAGTACTGATAGAAGGAAACAGCAAAAAAGATGAGAATTTCTGGATGGGACGAAGCTCTCAAAATAAAGTGATTGTATTCCCAAAAGAAAATCATGATCTGCAAAAAGCTGATTATGTAATGGTAAAAGTGAATGATTGTACTAAAGGCACATTAAAAGGGCAAATTGTAAAGTAAAATGGTTGCAGTTATAAAAGATAATATTGAAAAAATAAATTCCGTGTGTAAAAAATACGGAGTGAAATATTTATATGTCTTTGGTTCTGCAGTGAATGGTAAATTCAGCGCTGGAAGCGATGTTGACTTTATTGTTGATTACTACAGAAATGAAGAAGGGTTGTCAGATCAGGGATTTGATTATTTTGATCTCATGTTTGCACTTGAAGAGATTACAGGAAGAAAAATTGATCTCGTTGTTTCTGAAGCAGTGAAAAATCCATATTTCAAACAAAAAATGGATGAACAAAAAGTTCTTTTATATGCAGCCTGAAATCCTGAAATATCTTTCAGATATAATTGAGTCGATCAAAAGAATTGAATTTCATAGGGCAGGCATTATCAGTTTTGCTGAGTTTAAAAATAATATAACAGTAACCGACGCTGTAGAAAGAAGACTTGCCATCATTGGTGAGGCTGTTTGGCAGATCAATAAAATAGACAAAGATTTCATTCTTACAGATAAAAAGAAAATCATTGGGCTCAGACATATTCTTACACATGATTACGATTTAGTAACTCCGGATATTATCTGGAAAATTGTTGAAATCAGTCTTCCCGTTCTTGAAACAGAAGCAGAGAAATATTTAAATAATTAAATGGAATTACAGTCAATTAAAAACAGGTTTGGAATCATCGGCAACTCCCCTGCCCTGAATCATGCGTTGAATGTTGCTGTACAGGTTTCTTCAACTGATTTAACCGTACTCATCAATGGCGAAAGCGGTGTGGGTAAAGAAGTGTTTTCACAAATCATTCATTCTTTATCAACAAGAAAACACAATCCATTTATTGCTGTTAACTGCGGCGCTATTCCGGAAGGAACAATAGATTCGGAATTATTCGGTCATGAGAAAGGTTCATTTACTGGTGCCGTTGATGCACGAAAAGGTTATTTCGAAACTGTAAATGGCGGAACCATTTTTTTAGATGAAATTGGAGAAATGCCTTTAGGTACACAGGCACGTTTGCTGCGTGTACTGGAAGCAGGTGAATTTATTCGTGTTGGTTCCTCAAAGGTTCAGAAAACAGACGTACGGGTTATTGCAGCTACCAATAAGGAGTTGCTTGAATTTACGCAAACCAATAAGTTCCGGGAAGATTTATATTATCGTTTAAATACCGTTCCTATCCGTGTTCCTTCGCTGAGAGATCGCAAGGAGGATATCCCCCTGCTTTTCAGAAAATTTGCATTTGATTTTGCTGAACGTTACAAAACTACACCTGTGCAACTGGAGCCGGATGCGAAAAATCTGTTAATCAGTTATCCATTTCCCGGTAATGTGCGTGAATTGAAGAATATTGCAGAACAGATTTCAGTTCTTTCAACCAATAAAATTATTACAGCAAAAGATTTGTCTCCATTCTTACCTGAAAGAAGTTTTAACCGGTTACCTGTATTGGCACATCCAAACGTTCCAACAGGAAGTGCAGCAGAGTTTTCCAATGAACGGGAAATTTTGTACAAACTCTTTTTTGATATGAAGAGGGATGTAACAGAGTTGAAAAAGATGTTTCTTGAAGTGTTGCAAAATGGTGGCGGCCAGGTACAAATGCCGGGAAATTTTTTTAATGACCAAATGCTTGCTGATCATAAGCCAATGGATACGCATCAGCCAGCCATGAATTCATCTTCGCCTACACAACCGATGATCATTGGTGGCAATGGAGACATACAGGAGCATGTAGTAGTGGAGGAAAGTCTTAACATCATGGACAAAGAAAAAGAACTGATCATTAAAGCACTCAAAAAGCATAAAAGCAAACGCCGTGATGCTGCATTGGATCTCGGTATCAGCGAAAGAACCTTATACAGAAAACTAAAGGAGTATGATATTGAAGAACTTTAAATACAAGCTGTCAGCTATTAGCTTCCAGCTACAAGCAATACAGTCACTTCGGTTTTGGCTTGTGGCTTGCGGCTTATGGCTTGTGGCTTTGCCCTCCTGTTATTCCTTTAAAGATATTTCTATACCTCCAGAAGTAAAGACGGTTAATGTACACTTTATTGAAAACAAAGCACGGATCATTAACCCGCAGCTAAGCCAACGCTTAACTGATAAGATCCGGCAAAAAGTGATCAATCAAACAAGATTATCACAAACCAATAATGATGATGCACATTATGATATCAGTGGCCAGATCACTGAATATTATGTAACTACTTCCGGTATTTCTAATCAGCAGGCAGCATCTAACAGATTAAATGTAACTGTTCACCTGGTATTCAAAAACAGGTTGGATGATAACAAAAGTTTTGAAACTGATCT
>JAYUTS010000121.1:0-21460 GCA_043754995.1 Chitinophagaceae bacterium | reverse complement strand
GCAAGAGAAGTATTTGCCAATACCGAGATAGCGAAAGAAGGTACCACCTATCTCATTTGATTTGAAAAAATCCAATGATAAAACCCGGGCATTTCTTTCCGCCAGAAAGTTTCGTTGTGCTTTCCGTTGCTTACTTGTTTAAAGAATAATTTTTTATTCCCTTTAAGTTTTAGTTGTTCATAAATTTTTTTCATATCTCCAACCATTTCTGCACTTTCCATTTCGCCGCAAACAAAATAAATGGCGGAGTTGTTATTTTTAGAACTGTCAATTTTTTTCCTGAGATCTGGTGCAATCCAGAATGCAGGAGAAAAAATACCGGCGCCACCAAATACTGTTGGATATTTTAACACAGCATATAAAGATATCAGTCCACCCATTGAACTTCCGGCAATTGAAGTAGATTCTTTTAAAGGCTTTGTACGATATGTTTTATCAATAAATGGTTTCAAGGTATGTGCTAAAAAATCAACATATGCATCTCCTTCTCCTTCTCCAAACCTTGATGGGTATGGGTTGTATTCGGTTAACCGTTTGCTGTCGCCGTGATCAATGCCAACAATGATGCACTGTTTGCCCGGTCTTAGTGAATCCATCATTTCATCCACTCCCCATTCGCCAAATGAAGATGTTACTGCATCAAATAAATTTTGCCCGTCGTTCATGTACAATACAGGATACCTTTTTTTTGTATGCACATACTCATTTGGCAGGTAAACCCAGATGCGTCTTTTTCTGTTTAACTGGGGAATAAAAAAAGAAGTGTCAATGATGAAAACATTTTTGCTCCTTGTAGAAACAGGTGGCCTGCCCGGAAAATCATCAGCCCATGCATCTATATTAATTGCA
Organism: Chitinophagaceae bacterium; assembly: GCA_043754995.1. GTDB lineage: Bacteria > Bacteroidota > Bacteroidia > Chitinophagales > Chitinophagaceae > Lacibacter. Next base: position 20,611 of record JAYUTS010000121.1, on the reverse strand, counting down.
ATAACAGTGTCAGAGTTGATTCGGTTTATGCGATTACTGATGGATGAACCATTAACAGCCGCCTCAACAGTTAACCAGGTTCCCCTGGTAATTTTATATTCAATGATGCCTGCTTCAATTCCTGTAAGGTTTACAAATGAAGTACCATCGGGCAACAACTGAAAAGCAAAAGCTTTTACACCTGCATTCCAACCATTAAAATTACCGGCAATATATAAACTGTCGGCAGAATGCTTAGAAGGTTTGTTTTTAATTTCAAACCTGACAGCGTATTGTGCTGAAAGAATGCTGCAAATAAAAACTGCAGCATATGTGAGACCAAGTTTTTTTATCAATTGAAAAGAGATCAGCATTTTGATGGGTTAACCAACAGACATTAAATTTCTTTGCAAATAATTTTTTACTGATTGATGTAACCCCGCAGATAATGGCACTACTGGTAAGCGAAGATAATTTTCAATTAAACCTAGCTCTGTTAAGAATGCCTTTACACCTGCCGGGTTATTTTCAGTAAACAACAAATCATACGCTTCAAGCATTTGATCATTCAATTGCTTGGCAGTTGCAAAATCGCCTTTTAATGAAGATCGAATCATGTCGCTGAATTGTTTCGGTAAACAATTGGCTGCAACACTGATAACACCTTCCATACCACATGCAATTTGCGGCATAGCCAGGTTATCATCACCACTTACAACAAAAAAATCAGCAGGTTTATCCTTTAGTATCTGCATGCACTGAACCATATCAGCACTGGCCTCTTTAATACCAGCAATGTTTGAAAAATCATGGGCAAGCCTCAGAGTAGTTGCTGCAGAAATATTTCTGCCGGTACGGCCGGGAACATTGTAGAGAATAATTGGCAGTGGTGAAACTTCTGCCAATGCTTTATAATGCTGATAAATGCCTTCCTGGGAAGGTTTATTGTAATATGGACTGGCACTTAATATGGCTGCTGCTTTCTGTAATGGAAATGTTTCCAGATCTTTTATAAGAGATAGTGTATTGTTTCCACCAATGCCAACAACAACAGGGACCCTGTCGTTAATAACCTGGTATGTAAAAAGAATCAACTCCGTTTTTTCTTCCTTACTCAGTGTTGGTGTTTCACCGGTAGTGCCAAGGGTAACAATATATTCTGCGCCATTGTCGATGATATAATTAATGACCCGTTCCAATGCTATGTAATCAATCTCCATATTTTTTTTAAATGGAGTTACTACTGCAACACCTGTACCTCTTAATTGATCACTTAGATTCATAAGTTTATACTTCAAATAAAAATTTCATTGTTATAATTCATCCCAAAAGCCCATTTTGCTGTACCGTTCAATGCGTTGATTAACCCGGTCAAGTGAATCAATCTTTTTCAATTCCTGTAATATTGGGATCAGTTCCTTTTTCAAAAGCTGGGCAGCTTCATCATAATCCCAATGTGCTCCACCTGCCGGTTCAGGAACAATTCCATCCACAATACCAAAGCCCTTCATATAATCAGGTGTTAATTTCAATTGCTCTGCTGCCACTTCTTTTTTCTCCCAGCTTCGCCATAAAATGGAGCTGCAGCTTTCGGGGGAAATAACGGTGTACCATGTATTTTCGAGCATCAGTACTTTATCTCCAACGCCAATGCCTAATGCACCACCACTTGCTCCTTCTCCAATTACAACACAAATGACTGGTACTTTTAACCGGATCATTTCATAAATGTTTCTTGCTATTGCTTCACCCTGTCCTCTTTCTTCTGCTTCCAGCCCCGGAAAAGCTCCCGGAGTATCAATGAGCGTAATAACAGGCTTATTAAATTTTTCGGCCAGTTTCATTAAACGCAACGCTTTCCGGTAACCTTCGGGATTAGCCATACCAAAATTGCGCAGTTGACGCATTTTTGTATTGATTCCCTTTTGCTGACCAATCATCATTACAGTTTCACCATTTAACATAGCAAAACCTCCAACCATTGCTTTATCATCCTTTACCCCTCTGTCGCCATAGAGCTCAACAAAATTGGTACACATTTTATCAATGTACTTTAAAGTATAAGGCCTGTCGGGATGGCGGCTCATTTGAACCTTTTGCCAACTGTTGAGATGTTGGGTTATTTCTACCCTTTTTTCAAGAATACTTTTTTCCAATTGTTGAATGGTAACAGAATAATCAACCTTGGGATTTTTTTCGGCCCTTTGCCTGATTTCTTTTAATTCATCCACCAATTCTTTAATTGGTTTTTCTATTTCTATGAACTGACGGTTTTCTAATGATGGCATAGTAAATGTATAGGCAGTAAAATTAAGTGATTAGAATAATAAAAACAGCCCCGATTTACGGGGCTGTTTTCTGAAATATTCATCAACACTATTTATTGCTTTACTAATGTAAGCTGAAAGGGTTGACCCCCGTAAACCGAGTTAGGACTACCTGGCACATGGTGACGCATTAAAAGTGTAATTGTTCCTGTACAGGAATAAACAAAATTAGCACTGCCAGATGTTGTAAGCGCAATAGGAGTAGCACCATAGTTACCATACGTTTGGTTGGTAACAGTAGCCACTCCTGAAACTGGATTAATATTCACAACTACAGGTTGCGGGCTATTACCGCCGTATGCAGGGTTTGGAAAGACGTTCAGTAATGAAAGACTGGTTGCTGTTGTAGCTGAAACGATATTGTTTAATATAGTTCCGGCAGGCCAATCATCCCAACCATCTTCAATAACTTTATAGTTGCCTGGCATTTGAGCAGGAATATAGGGGCAAACCACACTAGCCCTGAAAGTGAAAATAGGATAGTAAAAATTGGCACCAGTACCTGTGAAGTTCGAATTGTTAGTAGTGAATTTTTTACCCGCAGCAGTAATCACTTCAACATAACAGGTAAAAATACTTCCTGGTGCAAAATTGCCTGTATTCGCATTTAATTGAAGATTTAATGCCGTTGCAATTTCCTGGGCCGTAACATAAATGTCAAAATAGGAGGTATCGCCGGGGGCAATGGTATATTTCTTAATAAACTTCCAGTTTGCCTGGTTGGCATCTGTATTTCTAACTACATAAATGTTTACAGTATTTATCTGGTTTTCTCCCCATTGCCGCACTTTTACTCCAACACGGGCAGTAGCAAGATTGGCAGCATCCAATGTGTTACCGAGTAAACTTTGATCGGTCCATGTGTTAGTGGCAGCGTCAAACGAGGCTTTCCCATGCAGGTAAGAGCCTGTCGTGAGGCCCTCAACGAACCCGTCAAAATCGTTTACAAACTTTTCAGTACAGCTATACAAGCCTCCTGTTATTGCAAACAATAATAATGTAATAATGATATTTTTTTTCATTGTAGAATGTTTAGTTGTTAGAACAAAGTAGCTGAACCATTATCCCAAAATACTTTTACTGTATTATCTGGTTTTTGCTTCGCATTTAAATTAAGCGTAACATGATCTGCAGGGTACCAGAAGCTTCTGATAAAGGGACCCGGATTGGGGTTTAGCATCGGCTGGAGATTTCTTGGCATTCCTGTTCTTCTGTAACTGTTAAGAGGTTCAACTCCGTTTCCATAGGCAGCAATATGAAATTCCTTCATTATTATATTCAGCTTATCGCTGTTATTTGCTGCCAAATCATAATTGTTCAATACGGTATTAACGTAGTTATCAACCTGGCCTGCAGTAGGAACATATGTTGCATTAGGTGTAATACCCATTGTTGCCGGTAAACCCATCACTTTTGCGATAGACTGTCTCATACCGGTTTCCAATAAAGTCCTGGCATTGCCACTTGTACCCAGAACAAGGTTTGCTTCAGCTAAATAGAATTGAGTGAAAGAAGACAACCAGATTGGATGAATACCTGCACCTTTTGCACCAATATTGGCTGTTAAGGTAACGATACTTGCCTGAAGACTGCTTGCGGCACCTGTATTAACAATCAAGGCATCAAAATCGCCACCGGCAGGATAAATACCCCAAGCTGTACGATGTTGTGCATCTGGAGGAATACCTGAAGGATCGCCATGATCACGACCAAAATAACCATCACCCACCATACAATAAGCCATGCTTATAGGATAATGGCCCGGAGGTAAAGCACCCTGGCAGGCAACGGCTGTTAAAGGCATCGCAAAAGCACCAGCCGCAGTCAGTTGTCCGCTTCTTGCATTGATTTGGCGACGAAAATAATAACGGGTTCTTGGATCAACAATCCCTTTTTCTGTTACCATTTCCCATGCTAGATAGTTTGCTATGTAAATACTTACACCGCCAGAAGCTCTGTAAGAAGCATTATACTTGGGGTGGCGTGAATTAGGATTGTCCAGGTTTGTACCAAACCGGAAAACAAAATCTTCCGCTTCTGTATCAATTAAATCACCTGCAGTTATTAACGCACTGATTTTTGCTGCAGCCGTTGCATCTACCAGGCGGGTAGTAATGTATGCTTTCAGCTTCAATGTTTTAGCCAAAGTAACCCATTTGGCTATTGCGCCAGCAGTGGTTGGACCAGCATTGCTGTAGTATAAATCTGCTGCTACTGTTGAGCCCGCTGTTTTTGCAAAATTTGCAATAGCATCGTCTAACAATTTAATACAGGCGGCATAAACATCAACACCCTTATCAATCTTGGGATTGATAACCGAGTTTGTTGGGTTGGCTGCTTCGGTCCATGGAATGTCACCAAAATGATCAACAAGCGTCATACCTGTATAGGCTTTCAGTACCTGGGCAATTCCCATATGGTGCCACTTTGTTTGTGCAGTAGCGATTGGTTCCATGGCATTCAATTGTGTTAAAATGGATCTGTAACCTGTGCTCCATACACCATTGAATGTTTCTGGCCTGTAAGCATTTAAGTAAATGCTGCCGCCCTGATTGGTCATTCGTGTAGTTTCCATTCCCCTGTCAGACATGGTATTGAAAAAGTCTGCAAAGCTTAATTGTGCAGCATTCAAATAAAGATCCACATCTGCTTTATCCAGAGTTGGTGTATTGGGGTTAGCGAGTAACTCGTCTAACTTCTTTTTACATGATGTAACTGACAATATCAGTACAGCTACAAAAAACAGAATTTTATATTGTTTCATACTTTTAAATTTAGAAGGTGATCCGGATACTTCCGCCAATTCTTCTTGAAGAAGGACCTGTTAGTAATTCAAAACCACGGGCAAAACTGTTTACACCCAAAGTTGATGTTTCGGGATCGAAGTTGGTATATTTCGGAAAAGCAGGAGCATTATACCAAAGGTTTTGACCGGAAAGAGTTAAAGAAACACCTCCAAAAGGAGTTTTACTCAAAATAGACTCTGGCAACGCATAAGAAAGTGACATCTCTCTTAAACGGATGACAGTTGCATCCCATACTCCAAATTCATCAGCAGATACTAACCTGTTGTTAAAGAATACATCCGGTGGAGTGATTTGAACATTATTCGGTTCGCCGGCTTGATTTACACCACGGAGAATATACATCTGTTGACGGTCAACTTCGGTATCTTTTGTAACACCTCTTGATAAAAGAATCAATGGAGTCATTGCAAACATATCGCCGCCTTGTGAATAATCCCACTGCATACGGAAACTGAATCCTTTGAAACTAAGATTGGTGATACCACTTAATTGAAAATCAGGATTTACATCGCCAATAATTCCGAGAGCCGGGTCAATCAAATAGTTACCATCTGGTCCTACAACAGGTTGATTGCCTTTATCTTTATTTCTCAGCACTTTTGATCCGTAGATCATGCCCAATGGTTTATCAGGGAATGCAAAAATCCCCAAATCACTATACCCTGCCAATCCGATTTGTGTAATTTCATCCGGGAAATCATAGGCCCTGTTCCTGTTAAGGGTAAAGTTTGCATTTACATCCCAGGTGAGATTTTTATTGCGGATGATGGTATAGCCTAAACCAAGTTCAATACCCTTATTTTCAACGGTTGCAGCATTTATACTTTGTACAGTATAACCGGAAGATGGGTCAAGATCTTTATCCAGAATCTGGTCGGGATTTCTGCGACGGTATAAAGTAAAGTCAATATTCAAACGGTTATTGAACATTCTGCTTTCGATACCCACTTCAACTTCCTTTGAAAGCTCTGGTAATAACTCAGGATTTGGTCGTCTTCCTCCCAGCGTGTTTGAATTGATAATAGTATTGCCCTGGGTAACAAACCTGTTTGCCTGGATACCCAGAACTGCCCTTGTTTGATAAGCGTTACCAAAAGATGCACTGGTTGAATAACCACCACGTATTTTCAAGTAATTAAGTATCTTACTTGATTTCAAACTTTCAAATGCTGTAGTAGGAATAAATGAAGCAGTAACGTTTGGATATAGTTTTTGCCTGTTATTAGATTCAAATTTAGAAGACCAGTCATTCCTTGCACCTACGTTTAAAAAGAGATAATCTTTATAGCCCATTGATGCAAAAGCAAAAGCACCTAACAGAATTTGTTCATTCAGGAAGTCAAGATCAGCCCCGCTTTCGCCGGTTTTACTTTGCTGAATAAAGTTAGAGTGGTCGAACAAATCAAATACCAATTGCTGAGAACTGTACTGACCAAACTGTTTGTAATTGTTCATATAAGCATTTACACCTGCATCAATACCAATGGTAATGTCATCATTAATCTTGGTGTTATAGTTACCAATTATGGAATGATCCCAAATGGCCCTGTTAGCAGAAACTGTTCTGTAAAAACCAAGTGGTAATTCCTGGCCACCTTTGTTGTGCTTATGAATATGCTGCTCTGAATAATTATCAAAGCCTATTTTATAAGTAAGGGCTATGTTATGCATTAAGTCATACCGTAATTGAACATTACCATAAGCACGGTTGGTAAGTTGTTGAACTCTTGAGTTAGCTATGGTCCAGCGTGGATTGGTAATATCATTACCTCCTCTGTAATAAACGGAAGATCCGTCTGCTGGGTTTTGATAGGGCCAGCCCATCAAGTCAACAGAAGTGGGCGTATAAATTAAGTCCCCAAATACAGAAACTCCGGCATCAGCACCGCTACCGGTACTACTTGCTGTAGGAGGGGTTCTAAAATCAGACGTTACAAAGTTGGCTGAAGCATTCAATGTAAACTTGTTGGTAAGTTTAATATTACCGCCTACACCGAATGAATTCCTTATAACATTGTTGCCAGGTGTAAAACCTTTATCGTTCAAATTACTGTAATTGGCATTAAATGCAGCACCGGCGCCACCGCCACTGATATTAACACTTGTATTACTTACAACACCTGTTCTAAAAAAATTTTCAACCCCATGATAGGGCTTAAAATCGTATTTAGCGCCAATTAATTCTGGAAAAGCACCACGTAATGCAGCCCTGTCGTAAGGATGCGGCAACTTCATTGGTGGGTCAGTAAATGGAATAGAAGCCCAGTTACTGAAGAAATTACCAATGGCATTATTAAATCCATTACCATATTTTTCTGTATATTCAGGGAGGTTTGCAACCTTATTGGTAAACACAGACTGATTAACTGTAATTTCCGTTTTCTTTCTATCACGACGAACGCCACCGTTTTTAGTAGTGATCAATACCACACCGTTACGCCCCAATGAACCATAAAGTGTAGTTGCACTTAAACCTTTTAATACACTGATGCTTTCTATATTGTTCGGGTCAAGGTCAAAGAAACGGCTACCTGTTTGGTTACCATACTGGAAATCTCCCTGTGTATTCGTTGATCCATCAAAAGGAACACCGTCAACAACAAATAAAGGTTGAGAACTACCGGTTAGAGTAGAGACACCTCGTATTGTGATATTTGTACCGGAACCTGAAATACCACTGCTGTTAAGAATGTTCACGCCTGGAGCCTTACCCTGAAGTAAACGCATTGGATCACCTTCAGGACGAAGTTCCAATTGCTTTTTATCAACTGTAGCAACTGCATAACCTAATGCTTTCTTTTCACGTCTGATACCAGAAGCAGTTACAACTACTTCTGTAAGACTTGAGTTGGCATTCGCCAGCTTAACATTAACGGTTCCACCGTTTCCGGCAGAAAGTCTTAATGTTTCAAATCCAATACTGGAAATTTCAAGTGAAGCATTACGCTTCACACTGAATTTAAAAATTCCGTTTGCATCTGTGGTTGTACCATTAGTAGTACCCCTTTCTGTAACAGATGCATTGGCAACGGGATTACCATTTTCGTCCGTAACCTTGCCGGACACATCTACCGTCTGTGCAATTGCCAGCTGAAAACACAGCAAGAGCATACCAGTCAGGATGGATAGCTTTTTTCTCATGTTGATAGTTTTAGATTAATTTTACTTTTTCAAATATAAGGGTTCTGATTTATTGACAAAAAAAAGTTAAAACCAAAATTTACCCCCTAATCGTGATAATGACAACGATAATTTAACATTTGCTGCACTGTCATGGAAGAAATAACATTAAAGTTTCCACAGGATTTGCACTTTTATTTCTGAACGCTTCTTTCCTGGGATTTCATCAAGCCCCGAACCTAAACTATTGCTTCTTTTATTGACTAATTGAGACCATCTGCCCCAAACTGAGAGTTTTTTGGAGACATCATAACTGATATTGATATAATACCGGTAACCAATATCTGAAAATGCCGGGATTGAAAATGCATATAATACATCATTCTCATAAGCATAAATGCGGCTGTTAAAATCGTCTGTTTCAAAATACTGTAGCCGCATATTGGCTGAAAAAGGTTTCATCATGGGTTTATAAAACACGTCAAAAAAAGTAAGAAATCCTCTGCTCTCAAGAGGGCCATTCAAGTCGTACCACATAGCATCCAAACGTTGGCGGAGTGTAATGCTTTGGCTGATCTTATATTGAATTTGTGTTCTCCAGTTCTTTCGGCTTACGGGTGAAACAAGAGCAGTTGGCAGTTCGCCATCAGCGGTATAGTTCAATCCCTTAGTCTCACTGCGGAACCTTGTGTAGATTTCAATTTGTTTATTGGGCCGATGTGTGAGTTGTACCAGATAATCCTGTCCGTTTGATGGTGCATCAACCCTGTATCTTAAATAGGGGAAGCGATAGAGATCAGCATAAGCATCTAATTTCCACTTTGAGGAGGGCTTGATGGAAACACCTGCAAATAGCCCTTTCTCATTTACAGGAAAGGTACCTTCCGTAAAAGCATTTCCGAAAATTGATTGATACCCGGGCTCCATGTTGCGATAGACAAATGATAAATCAATTTTAGGATCAGCACTGATCAATAAGCCACTCATCAACGCATAATGTTGCTGATTGTGATTGGCTGCTTCGCCAAACCAATGCAGATTGCGCCAGGTATAACTCCAGTCAACACTGATGTTGGTCAACTGTTTACCACGAAGTGCAAAATTATTATACGGCTGATCATCTTTATTTAAAGGCCTGTTGAATTGAAAATGAACTGCATTTACACCGATATGCACATTACCATGATTGTAACTGAGATTAGATCCATAGGAATTCATCTGTACTGCATTTCTGTCGGCCTGTTCATTGTTTGTGCGATGCAAACCTGAAGTAAGCAATGAAGAAAAATAATCTTCGGCTTGCAATGTGTCAACAACAATATTGCCGCTTACTTTACGAAAGGAAGCAAAGGCAGTGAATTGAAAACTTTTCTTTTCAAGTGTAATCCCCGCGCCACGGTTGAAAAAAAATTCACTTGTTGAATTAAATGGGCGAAGAATAGAAGCCTGTCTTTTAATATTGGTTACTTCAACACTTTTTTTAAATACCAAAGATTGCCATTGAATCAACCCCTGCCCCATATTCACTGTAAAATCACCAATCGCCAGATTTTTAATAATACCTGCATTGCGAACAAACAAATGTGCGGAATAAAAATCAAACCCATTTTTCTGTGCTCCTCTGAACCATTGCTCACCGGGATCTTTCTCTGCGGTGATGCCGTACTGCAGCAGATTGCTGTAAGTATATTTATACCGAACTAAAACCCGTTCTCTCCCGCCGGGGTAAAAACTTGTTGCAGTTGTATCATTTTTGCGGCGGAACCCTTCAGCCTTTTCTAATACATATGTTACTCTTGACAAAATTGAATGCTCTCCCTCTCTGAACCGTTTTAAAAAATCCTGTTGCATGGAAATTGCAGGACCAACAGTAATATAAGAAAGCATTTTTTGAATAGTTTGATAATCCCAAGCTGGCACCGACTGTAGCTCATACAGGTTAATTAATTTACCAAATAGTTTACGGTAGTTGAGAAAATGAATAATCTGCAACGGAGAAAGAAAAGGAAATTCTTTCAGCTCGGTTTCTGTTGTGGTATTAAGATTGAGTTTGTTCTTTATATAATGTTGCAGCGATTGGATGTATGAATCATCTTCAGTTTCTGATTCATCTACTTCGGTTATATTTTCAATTTGTTGTTCTGTTGTTTGCACTTCCTGAGCTATTGCCGTACAATAAATAAAGAATGAGCATAATATCAGCAATAATTTTCTCACTCTTCTTTATTGTTTTCTTTCTTTTTAAAATCAAACAACATCATCACTGCCGGAGAAATGCCTAATTGCGGATGATAAGCTGTTACCACATCGACCCGAAACTGTGCAAACTTTAAACCTACGCCAATAAATGGCTGTGTATTTACAGTATTGATACCAGCTCTTACTAATAACTGCTTGACCAAAATATACTGGAAGGCAGCATTTACTCCCACCTGTTTACCTTCTTCTTTAATTAGTTCTGCACTGATGAAAAATTTATCCGACACTTCAAAACCCAAGCCTCCCCGATAAACAGATGCAATTTTTTCATTGGCAGTTTTATTCAACATACCTCCTACCGGGTTGAATACGCTGAATCCTGCGTGTAATTTTTCAGTTAAATGCATCAATACCCCGGCTTCAAAATGAAAAGCTGAAGCATTGCCATAAACAGGTATGCGCAAATTGTAATAATTGAATTTCACCCCAACATCTATCTTACTTCCTAATGACCGGCCATATCCAAGACCTATCTGTGTTTCATTGAAACTGCTGTATCCAAAATAATCGGCCTGCAACCCAAATGTGCCTGAATTTGTTTGAAAGCCTGCTACAGCAGTATATTGACTCAACGCATTCAAAAGAAACCTTCTTTCACTATAAACTCCTGCAGCACTTTGTTTGAGATTGGACAATGCAGCAGGGTTAATGATCATCGAAAATGCATCTGCAGCATTTTTACTGTAAGCACCTAATCCGGGATAGCTGCTGACTAAAGGCTGGCGAACTGTTTGTGCATGAACAAAAACAGAAATGCAGATAGCTATACTTAAAAAATATTTCTTCAAGCCTTTAGTTTTGAATTGGAAAATTAAGTGTTTTCAATGGCTCCGGCCAACTGCCTGATTTAAATTTTATTGAGTTCTTCAACCAATGCATCCGTACGTTATTTTTGCAGCATGCAATTACTCGACGGCAAACTGGCAGCACAAGCCATTAAGGAAGATCTGAAAACCAAGACAGCAGTTTTACTTTCAAAAGGCAAAAGAGCTCCACACCTTGCGGCGATATTAGTTGGTAGTGATGGCGCCAGTGAAACCTATGTTGCTTCGAAAGTTAAAACATGTGCGGAAATTGGATTTGAATCAACACTCAAACGTTTTCCTTCCTCCATCAGTGAAGAAGAACTGTTATATGAAATTGACGAATTAAATAATAATGATGCTGTAGATGGCATATTAGTACAGCTCCCTTTGCCAAAACATATCAGCGATGATAAAGTAATCAACAAGATCAACCCTGCAAAGGATGTAGATGGTTTTCATCCGGTAAGTGTAGGAAACATGGTGAGCGGAACCCCAACCTTTGTTCCTGCCACACCATATGGCATTTTATTATTGATGAAACATTACAATGTTGAAACAAAAGGCAAGCATGCGGTGGTAATTGGAAGAAGTCATATTGTTGGTACCCCCATGAGTATTCTATTAAGCCGCAAAGCATACCCCGGCAACTGCACAGTTACAATTTGTCATTCCGCCACTACCAACCTTAAAGAAATTTGTTTGCAGGGAGATATTATTGTTGCCGCTCTTGGTCAAGCAGAATTTTTAACTGCAGATATGGTTAAAGAAGGTGCTGTAATTATAGATGTTGGCATTACAAGAGTAACAGATGCATCAAAAAAAAGTGGATTTGCTTTGAAAGGTGATGTAAAATTTGATGAAGTAGCAGCAAAGAGCAGTTATATTACTCCCGTTCCCGGCGGTGTTGGACCAATGACCATTGCAGGTTTATTAATGAATACATACAATGCTTATCTGCAAAAGAATTCGTAGAAAACTAACTGCAGGTATGCCATACCTCAACTGTTAATCACATTTCACAGAAGTAGAAAAGGTATGGCATACCTATTGCCAGGTGTCTCATCACCGTAACTTTGCAACACATGATTGAACAAGCAACAGATATTGTACAACAGGTATTACCTGTAATGGAATCATTCTACACTTTACAAGGCGAAGGATTTCACCAGGGCAAGGCTGCCTATTTCATACGCCTGGCAGGATGTGATGTTGGCTGTGTGTGGTGCGATGTAAAAGATAGCTGGGATGCAGGGATGCATCCGAAATTTTCAATTAATGAAATAGTTGAGAAAGCTTTAAATGAAATAGGTTGCAAGTTTCAGGTTTCTGGTTACAGTGAGATTTCAACCGGCAACCAGAAACAGGTAACCGGTAACAATCCCATTGTCGTTGTTACAGGTGGCGAACCGTTGATGCATGATCTTTCACAATTGACAAAGGCATTGCATGTTGCAGGTTTTCAAACCAATATAGAAACATCAGGAGCATATCCATTGAGTGGTGAGTGGGACTGGATTTGTTTATCGCCCAAAAAATTTAAAGCACCATTACCGGATGTTGTACCACATGCACATGAACTAAAAGTGGTCATCTTTAACAAAACTGATTTTGCCTGGGCCGAACGCTATGCAACACTTGTATCGCCACAATGCAAACTTTACTTACAACCGGAGTGGGATAAGGCCTCAGAAGTAACACCACTCATCATTGACTATATTAAAGCCAACCCCAAATGGGAACTGAGTTTGCAGATCCACAAATACATTAACGTCCCTTAACAACAAGCACTTTTATTTTTCGTTATATTGAACCACAAATTCAATCAATTGAAAAAACTATTTACAGTTATAAGTTTATTCATCTGTTCAGTTGTTTCAGCGCAATGGTACGATCCCGGCAAAGTGAATATAAAGCTGGGTTATAAATATGCTGAAGCATTAAATGAAGCAAGAGGCAGGAATTATGCAAAGGCTTTACAATTATTGGATGAATGTATTGCAACTGATAGCAAATTTGTTGATGCATGGTTAAGCAAAGCAGGTGTTTTTTCCGAGCAAAAAAAGTACAAACAATCAGTTGAAACCTATCGAACAGCATTCAACCTCGATTCAGTTTATTTCAAAACATTCCTTCTTCCCTATTCTATTGCATTAGCCGGCAATGGCGAATTTAATAAAGCCTTAGATGCCATTACTGAATTTTTACAAAAGCCTGATCTGAATGAGCGGCTCATTAAGTCGGCTGAGTATAGAAAAAAGAGTTACCAGTTTGCACTTGACTATCAAACAAAATTTCCTCAAGGCGATTATGTATTCACTCCACAGAATTTAGGCGATAACATTAATACAAAACTGCTTGAATATTTTCCTTCTGTTACGATTGATGCCAATACATTAGTGTTTACAAGAAGAATTGGTCATGAAGATTTTTTTGTAAGTGAAAAGAAGAATGGCTCATGGACCAAAGCAGAACCTTTACCCGGCAATCTCAATACAGAAGAAAACGAAGGTGCTCAAACTATTTCGCAAGATGGAAAAATGCTCATCTTCACAGGTTGTAATATGCAGGACGGACAGGGAAGTTGTGATCTGTATTTTTCTTATCTCACCAAAAATGGCTGGGGCGAACGGATTAATTTAGGAAGGATTATCAATACAGAGTATTGGGAAAGTCAACCAAGTTTATCGCCCGATAAAAGAGCTTTATATTTTGCAGCCCGTGATCCGTCAGGTTTTGGTGGAAGTGATTTATTTGTGAGTTACATGCAACCAAATGGAAGTTGGGGCACCCCGAGAAATATGGGACCTGAGATCAATACCGGCGCTGATGAAAGCTGCCCTTTTATTCATGCTGATAATCAAACATTTTATTTTACCAGCAGCGGCCATCCGGGATATGGAGGAACAGATTTATTTTTTTTACGCAAGCAACCCGATGGAAGCTGGAGCAAACCACAAAACCTCGGCTATCCTGTGAACACCATTGATGATGAAGGATCACTCGTTATTGCCAGCGATGGTAAAACGGCTTACTATGCAAGTGATGGTGCTGATAGCAGGGGCGGATTAGATATCTACAGCTTTGAACTACCGGTGCCGGACAGGCCAAGTAAAACGTTATGGGTAAAAGGAAATGTGTTTGATCAAAAAACAAAACTGGGATTACCTTCTGCAGTGGAGCTCATTAATTTATCAACTGCACAAACCAACAGTAAAGTACAAACAGATGAAGAAGGAAACTATCTCATTACATTACCGGTTGGCAATGATTATGTATTTAATGTAAATCGGAAAGGTTATTTGTTTTACTCGGGAAGTTTTTCACTCAAAGAACATTCAACCGATACTACCTATACCATCAATATCCCCTTGATACCAATTGAAGTAAATGCAAGTATGGTGTTGCAGAATATTTTCTTTGACACCAGACAATCGGAGTTAAAACCAGAATCAATGATTGAACTGGATAAAGTGATTCAACTTTTGAAAGATAACCCCAGCATTAAAATTGAGATCAGCGGTTATACCGATAATATAGGCAAGCCCGCCGACAATCTTGTATTATCCAACAGCCGTGCAAAATCGGTGATTCATTATTTTCTTTATAAAGGCATTCCTGTTGATCGGTTAACTGCAAAAGGCTTTGGTGAAACCAAACCAATTGCTGATAATAAAACAGAGGAAGGACGGGCAAAAAACCGGCGTACTGAATTGAAGGTGTTAAGCAAATAATCCTGGTTAAATGTTTAATGCCAACGAGACATTTTAAATAGCCAACTCAATAAAATCGATATTCAATGTCTGTCGGCTCAGACGCTAAGGGTCTGAGTCCGATCAGAGACGATAAATGTCTCGATTCCGATACGCAGTCGTCGGAACATTTATCGTCGGACATTATATGGTACATGCTGACCTTTAGCGTCAGTACCAGAAGAATTTGGACTGATTTATAAATCCATTTGGTATAACTTTATACAAAGCACTTTAATATGAAACTTACACTTGTAGTGAGAAAAGGGGAAGAATTTTATATTGCATCAATCAAAGAATTACCTTCTGTTTTATCACAAGGTGAAACAATACAGGAAGCAAAAGAAAATGTATTAGATGCTTTGCAACTCTACCTTGAGGATATGCAAACTGAAAATGAGTTTGAAAATACAGTTCTTGAAGAAGAATTAAAGATTGGATAATGTCTGTAAAAAGAAATGAACTTCTTCAGCATTTGGCAAATCATGATTGCTACTTACACAGACATGGGAGCAAACATGATATTTATCAAAACAACAGCACCAAAAAGAAAACTACCGTTCCCCGCCATCCTAAAATTGATCGTTTTTTGTGTGATGCAATATGTAAACAATTAGCAATCCCGAAACTTCAATAGTTCAGCCTTGATGACCCCTGATCTTTTATACCAGCTCGCCTTAACTCAAGTGCCGCATATTGGTTGTGTACATGCAAAAATTCTGGCAGAACAATTCGGATCTGCTGAACAAATTTTCAAAGCAAAAAAAACATTGCTCGAAAAGATAGAAGGTATAGGCGAAGTAAGAGCCAACAGCATTAAACATTTCACTGCATTCAAAGAACAGGAAAATGAAATTGGCTTTATTGACAAGTATAAGATCACACCGCTGTTTGTTACCGACGAAGATTATCCCAAACGTTTATTGCATTGTTACGATCCGCCAACTCTTTTGTTTTACAAGGGCACTGCAAATCTTAATACTTCAAAGATTATTTCCATCATTGGTACAAGAAGCAATACAGAGTATGGGAAAGTGATCACCGAAAAAATTATGGATGAACTTGCAATCCATCAGCCATTAATTGTAAGCGGCCTGGCATATGGTGTTGATGCCATTGCACATAAGTATGCTGTAAAACAAAATCTTTCAACTGTGGCTGTGCTTGCACATGGATTGGATAAAATCTATCCGTCGCAACATACAGCACTGGCTAAAGAAATGATTGCTGCAAACGGTGGGCTGTTAACAGAATTCAGAAAAGAAACCAAACCGGATAAACACAACTTTCCCACCCGTAACCGGATTGTTGCAGGCATGTGCGATGCAACCATTGTTATTGAAACAGGTGTAAAAGGCGGCAGTATGATTACGGCCAATCTGGCCAACAATTATAACCGTGATGTATTTGCAGTACCCGGCAAAACAACTGATGCAAAAAGTGAAGGTTGTAATTATTTAATTCAAAGCAACAAAGCAGTGCTCATCAGGAATGGTGAAGACATTATTGAACAGATGGGTTGGCAGCCGAAAGAAAAAATAACAAAGTCAAAACAAAAACAACTGTTTATTCAGTTGAATGAAGAGGAAAAAATAATTGTTGAACTGCTGCAGCAAAAAGAAAGTATTCATATAGACGAACTCAATCTCAATTGCAATCTCAACAGCAGCATCATTGCATCTGTATTACTAACATTGGAATTGCAAAATGTAGTCAAGAGTTTACCGGGCAAGCTGTATGCACTTTTATAAAAAACGCTCCATTATTCAGGAGCGTTTTTTATAAAAAGAATAATCAGCACTTATCTGATATTTGTTCCATTTCCTGGAATATTAAATAAAGCCATTACCTGTTCATAAGTCATACTCTTAACCTGTGCAACTGTATAACCCGAAGCAGGTCCGCTTACAAAACGGCTTCCCGAAACACCGCCAGGAATCAATATGTATCTGAAGGAATTACCTGCGCCACCAAAAGTTCCAGGGTCTGTATTACCATCATTAAAATGACGGAACCGAAGAACGCTTAACAATGGCAGGGCTTCCAGATTTGATCTTCCTCCAATTATATTTTCACTGGTGGGTAAGGGCCATATTTGGTTGGTACAACAAGAAAAACGTACATACGTAAGAACCACCCCCTGGTTTAAAATGGTAGTAGTAATGCCCGGTGCAGCCGCATTATAGAGTCTTGTTTGAATACCAAAAACTGATCCCACAGCGCCCCAGTTTGCAATAACAAAATCTGTCCAGGCAGAATAGGTAACATTTGCAGTACCGGCAGGGCCAGCGGGACCAGCAGGGCCAGCGGGACCGGCAGGACCAACAGGGCCAACAGGGCCAACAGGGCCAGCAGGGCCAGCAGGACCGACAGTGCCGGCGGGACCGACAGGGCCAGCAACTGTACTTGCAGGGCCAGCAGGACCGGCAGGGCCGGCAGGGCCGGTATCACCTTTACAGGCAGTAATAATTAGAGATGTAACGAGTACGAAAGCGATTGATAAAATCAGCTTTTTCATGTGCATGTTTGTTTTGAGGTTTAATAAAAGCGATTAAAAAAATTAGTGGTTCAGAGCAAACATGGTTATTCAGCAGAAGAATGGATGAAGTCTTATAAATGTAGAAACTGTTTTTTCTATTTGCAAGTAAGATTAAAAAAAAGAATAAAGAATAACACAAAAGTGGTACAAAACAATTTCTATTTTACCAATTTGGAAGCAAAGCAGTCCTTCCCTTACCTTTGCACATGGCAACAAGAAATAACTCCACTTTCAGCAAAGCTGTTCTCAACAAATTTTTTGGTGAAGGTTTTACGTTTGACGATGTTCTTTTGATGCCGGCCTACAGCCAGGTACTACCAAGAGAAACAAGTATCGCAACTCAACTTACAAAGTCTATTCAATTGAATATTCCTATGCTCTCTGCAGCAATGGACACTGTAACCGAAGCTGGTCTTGCAATTGCGCTGGCAAGAGAAGGCGGCATCGGCATCCTGCATAAAAACATGACCATTGAAGATCAGGCAGCACAGGTGCGTAAAGTAAAACGTAGTGAAAGTGGTTTGATCATTGATCCCATTACATTACATGTAGATGCAACAATTTCGGATGCATTGAAATTGATGAAAGAAAATAAGATTGGTGGTATTCCTATTGTTGATATGAAAAACAAGCTGGTGGGCATTCTTACCAACCGTGATCTGCGTTTTGAAACCAATTATAAAAAGAAGGTGAGCGAAGTAATGACCTCAACCAATCTTATTACTGCTCCCGAAGGAACTGATCTTAAAAAAGCACAGAATATTCTCAGCCATCATAAAATTGAAAAGCTGCCCGTTGTAAAAAAAGACGGCACACTCGCCGGCCTGATTACTTACCGTGATATGCTGCAGGTACAAAGTCACCCTTATGCAGTAAAAGATTCATTCGGTCGTTTATTGGTAGGCGCAGCTCTTGGTATTACTGCGGATATGCTTGACCGTGCTGCGGCTTTGCAACATGTAGGTGTTGATATTGTTACACTCGATAGTGCTCATGGTCACAGCAAAGGTGTGATCGACTCATTAAAATTGCTGAAAAAGAATTTCAAAAAATTACAAGTGATTGCGGGGAATGCAGGAACAGGTGCAGGTGCAAAAGCATTGGCTGACGCTGGTGCAGATGCAGTGAAGATTGGTATTGGACCAGGCTCTATTTGTACCACAAGAATTGTTGCGGGAACAGGTGTACCTCAGCTCACTGCTATTATGGAAGCTGCACATGCATTGAAAACAAAAGGAATTCCGGTTATTGCGGATGGTGGTATCCGTTATACCGGTGATTTGGTGAAAGCTTTAGCCGCAGGTGCTTCAACTGTAATGATGGGAAGTGTATTTGCAGGAACTGAAGAAAGCCCCGGCGAAACAATCATTTATGAAGGAAGAAAATTCAAACAATATCGTGGCATGGGATCCATTGGTGCCATGCAGCAAGGTAGCGGTGACCGATATTTCCAGGATGCAGAAGATGGTATTAAAAAATTAGTACCTGAAGGAATTGAAGGTCGTGTTCCTTTTAAAGGAAATGTAAATGAAATTGTTCATCAGTTTACCGGCGGTCTTCGTGCCGGGATGGGTTACTGTGGTGCAAAAACAATCAGGGAATTACAAGGGGCGCAGTTTATCAAAATCAGCAATGCAGGCATGAAAGAAAGCCATGCACATGATGTGATCATTACGAAAGAAAGTCCGAATTATTCTCGTTAATAAACGAAAGGTTTATCCTGAGCGGACCTGTCCCGTCTCAATCGGGAGTTGAAGGATAAATTCAAAAGATTGAGCGAAGTCGAAATCTTTTAACATAGATAATGCCGGATAGTTTAGTCCGGCATTCCTATTTTTACAAAAACCATCCGCTTGAAAAAATATCAACCGCTTTTATTGTCCCTGTTCTCCGGTCTTTTATTATTTCTTGCATGGCCCATGACGGGTATTATTGTCGCCATCTTTATTGCATTCATTCCATTATTCATCATTGAGCAATACAACTTTTCAAGACTCAAATATTTTGGACTCATCTACCTGGCATTATTTGTATGGAATATTACCACCACCTGGTGGATCTGGAATGCATCGATGGTTGGCGCATGGCTTGCCATTTTTGTAAACAGTTTACTCATGTGCATTCCATGGATGGGTTTGCATTTCATGAAGAAACGTTTTGGTGCTCTCATGGGTTATTCATCTTTTATTATTTTCTGGCTGGCATTTGAATATTTGCATTTGCAGGATTGGGGACTGAGTTGGCCCTGGCTTACATTGGGAAATGTATTTGCATCAAAAACTGATTGGGTGCAATGGTATGAATATACCGGAACAAGTGGCGGGAGTTTATGGATCCTTTTAGTGAATGTATTAGTGTTCAGATTCTTTTTTGATATACGAAGTACGCTTGCCCGCCGAAGCTTTAGCGTAGGCGGGAAGTACAAAGTAAATACAGCTAAGTCAATTTTAGTTATTTCAATTTTATTCCTGCCAATAATTTTTTCCTTTTTTATTAATCGGAATGTTCATAACCCCCCTTCAGGGGATGGGGGCAACATCGTCATCATTCAACCCAATATTGATCCATACGAAAAACTGGCAACCGGAACATTTGAAGCTCAACTGCAGAAACTCATCCGTTTAAGTGAATCAAAAATTGACAGCAACACAACTTTACTTGTATGGCCCGAAACAGCTTTATATGCTCCCAATGGTTTTGATGAAACCACTCTTAAGTTGAATTTTTTTCTCAACCCTTTATTTGATTTTTTACGCAGGCATCCCAAACTGAATTTATTCACAGGTATTGAAAGCTATCGTCTCTTCAATGAAAAAGTTTCAAACGTTGCAAGACCTATTGATGGAACAACCAACTTTTATGAAGTGTATAATGGAAGTGTATTGCTCGACAGCAATGGAGCAAGAAACTTCTATCACAAATCAATGTTAGTGCCTGGCGTGGAAACGCTGCCACGCTTTTTATTATTCCTTGGGCCTGTGTTTGAAAAACTCGGTGGCACTACCGGAGGTTATGCAAGACAAAC